>NZ_JAUBTQ010000035.1:0-82863 GCF_036702515.1 Microcoleus sp. BROC3 | reverse complement strand
TTTTTACCCCACCCCAACCCTCCCCGAACCCGCGGGGAGGGAGTAAGAAATTCACAAATGATTTAGGATTGCTATATATGAGTCTGATTCTCTGATCGCTCAAAACATAGAGGAACTAACATTTGACGAAGCAGAAAAAGTTTTGCCGCGCATGGCTTACATAGGAGAAACACTGTCTTTTGCAAAAATGGCTCAACTTTATCAAGCCGCCGATGCCTACGTATCTCTTTATTTAGCAGAAGGCTTCAATTTGCCAGCACTAGAAGCAATTGCTTGTGGCTTGCCGATCATCTGCACTAAAGGCGGCCCGACGGATGATTTTACAACTCCAGATTTTGCTTGGCACGTCGAAAGTACGTTTCAAGAAGGTACTTCTAACGGTCAGCCGATATTTCGCCTGATGCCAGATTTAGAACATTCGATCGCCTTAATGAAAAATATTATAGAACAGCCGGACTTGTGCGATCGCTCTCGCGAAGCAGGCCCCAAATCTGTAGCGGCTGGGTTTACCTGGAAACACGTTGCAGACCAACTCCTAGAGGTACTTTTGCCAACAATTCGATCGCCAAATTAAACAGGGTGCGATCGCATAGTTGGTAACTTCCGATAATTAGCGCTTGCAGGGCGCTGTTCGGAATTAATATAAGATACAATAAAAGCAACAAGTTGAAGCTTCAGACCTTATTTGACATTCAAGCTATGCAATCTACAACTCAGTCCGAAACAGAACTGGCGATGGACGCTCCCAAACACGGATTGCCCGTTACAATCATTACAGGATTTCTCGGCAGCGGCAAAACAACCCTGCTCAACCATATCCTGACCAACCAGCAGGGTTTGAAAACAGCAGTTTTGGTCAATGAATTTGGCGAAATCGGCATCGACAACGAACTGATTGTCACCACCGACGACAACATGGTTGAGCTGAACAACGGCTGCATCTGCTGCACAATTAATGAAGATTTAGTTAATGCAGTTTACAAAGTTCTGGAACGTCAAGAAAATCTCGATTATCTAGTAGTCGAAACAACCGGACTCGCCGACCCGCTGCCAGTAGCAATGACTTTTTTAGGCACAGAACTGCGCGACCTGACTCGTCTAGATTCGATAGTTACAGTAGTAGACGCAGCCAACTACAGCTTAGATTTGTTCAACTCTCAAGCAGCTTACAGTCAAATAGCTTACGGCGATATAATTATCCTCAACAAAACAGATTTGGTTGAAGAAGCAGATTTAGATTTGTTGGAAGTTAAGATTCGCGATGTCAAAGAAGGTGCTCGAATTCTGCGAACGGTAAAATCGCAAGTTCCCCTACCGCTAGTCCTCAGCGTCGGATTGTTTGAATCTGACAAATATTTCCAATCTGAAGAAACTCCTAGCAGTCACGAACATCACGACCACGAACATCACGACCACGACCACCACGAACATCACGAACATCACGACCACGAACATCACGACCATCACGGTCACGACCACGGCCATCACGACCATCACGACCATCACGGTCACGACCACTCACACCATTTAGAAAATGACGGATTTACCTCAATTTCTTTCCAGAGCGACAAGCCGTTTTCTCTGAGGAAATTTCAATATTTCTTAGACAACCAACTGCCAACAAACGTGTTTCGCGCGAAAGGAATTATGTGGTTTGAAGAAAGTCCCAAACGGCATATTTTCCACTTGAGCGGCAAGCGATTTTCAATGGATGACGACCAGTGGAAAGGTGAGCGGAAAAACCAGCTTGTTCTCATCGGTCAGGGTTTGGATACCGAGACTTTGCGATCGCAACTCGAAAACTGTCTTTGTATGCCTTCAACCAATCGCGGCAAAGGTTTTGGGAAAAACTAAAGGTTGAAAATTAAACAGAACAGACGTGCGCTGGCTAGAAACCCGGTTTTTTCGTCGAGACTTCGCGGTCAAAACCGAGATTTATCCGAGCAACCGGGTTTCTTTTCATAATTCCTATTAAAAAGGGAAGTTTACCTTTTGATTTTTAGTTTTAAATTTAAGCATTTCTAATTTCCAATGCGAGTCATCATCCAGCGAGTAAAATCATCTCAAGTCGAAATTGAAGGTCAAATTGTCGGCAAAATTGGCCGCGGACTTAACTTGCTTGTAGGTATTGCAGACACCGACACCGAAGCAGAACTCGATTGGATGGCTCGCAAATGCCTAGAATTGCGTTTGTTTCCAGACTCGGCCGGGGATACGGGCCGCTGGGACAAGTCCGTACAGGACATCGGCGGCGAGTTGCTGGTTGTCAGTCAGTTTACGCTCTATGGCGACTGTCGCAAAGGTCGGCGACCTTCCTTCGATCGAGCAGCGGCTCCTGAACGAGCCGAAATTCTTTATGAGAAATTTGTCGAAAAGTTGCGCCAGAGCGGCTTAAAAGTCGAAACAGGGCAGTTTGGAGCGATGATGCAAGTCTCGATCGATAATGACGGGCCGGTGACTTTGGTATTAGATAAAGAATCAGCGTGAATTGTTTGCAAACAAAGCTCTCTGTGCTTCTTCCTTCTGCCTTCTTCTTTCTTCGATCAGATCAAATTTTCAGATTAACCGGGTTTCCTAACTGCTGTGCCGTAGCTTCAGAATACATTGCAGTTCGCTACACTCTGCCAAGTCTCGATTCCAGAATCTCGATCGCCCAAAACCGCCTCAAATAGCCAGTTAGTAAATCGTCCACTCAGCGGCCTCGGAGCACCCCGATCTCAAAGAGCGATCGCCCCACCTTCCCAATAGCTCAGAATGCTTGTACAGTAAGGCTTTAATGGCAATAAAACCAATCTTCCACAGCCAGCGCTTAGAATCAGATTCAGCAGCCAAAAACTGTTGCATGAGAGAGTGGAACACTGGCATCACTGCGGTTATCTCTACTTCCGTAACATTCAATGTATAGAGAGTTGAATCAGCACAGCAAGCGAAACCGCCAGCAACTGCCACCTCACTCTCTGAGAAATGTCCTCGCACGCTGTGCGCTACTACCCGATAAACGCCATGACTCTCAAAACTGCCACCAACACCGTCAACTGCAACACCGCTTCTAGCTTCAACTGCATTCCGGCCACGGTTGGCGAACCAAACGCCGAAATCAATACTGTTTCCAGCATCGATATCCTCGCTTTGGCTGACTTCGCCCTCAAAGAATTGCAAGGGGAAATGAAAACTGCCAGCCGCAGCGCTCAAGCAGTGGCAATGCGGATTGCTAAGGAAGTCGAACGGATTTGCCAAAAAAGCGATCGCATCCAAATTTCCGGCGAAGTTGAAGCTTGGCAAATCACCTTGGCCGAGCACCGGTTGCAAAAAATCCTGCAATACTACCGCCTCGGTTCCAAACAAGGCCGCGTCGAACTGCACTCCCACCTCGCGGCGATGGTTTACCGCCATGTTGCTTCCTTCCGATCGAACTTGAACTTCCAAGCTCGCTACAACATGATTGAAGACTTTTTGCAAGGCTTTTACATCGAATCTCTGCGCGCTTTCCGCCGCGAACACCAACTCGATGCCACCTACCAGCCCCGCACCCAGCTAGAATTGGCTGAGTACATGGCTTTCACCGAACACTACGCCAAGCGCCAAATCGGTTTGCCCGGCCGCAACCGCCAGCGCCTGATCGTGTTGCGCGCTCAAGGATTTGCCAAGGGCCAGCCTCCGGAAACTGCGATCGACATTGAAATGGCTGTAGAATCCGGCAAGGGAGAAGAGGCGGAAATGTACAGCCGCTCTCCGGCGCTGCAACAAGTGCGCGAGCAAATGGTATCGGAAACTGTCGATCCGGCTGATGCAGTGCTGCGCGATCGAGTAGTCTCGGAATTGATCGCCTATCTGGAATCGCAAAATCAGCCAGAATGCGTGAATTACTTAACTTTAAAATTGCAAGACCTTTCGGCTTCGGAAATTGACCGCGTGCTCGGTTTGTCTTCCCGCCAGCGCGACTACTTGCAACAGCGGTTTAAGTACCACGTCGAAAAATTTGCCCGCACTCAAAATTGGCAACTCGTGCACGAATGGCTGGGTGCTGATGTCGATCAAAAGCTGGGAATGACTTCTGATAAATGGGAAGCATTTCGCGCTCAACTCTCGCCGGAAATGCAGCAACTGTTAGAAATGAAGCGGAATCAAGAAAGCGACAAGGCGATCGCCACCGCGCTCAAATGCACTCCCAAACAAGTCCAAAAACGCTGGGCGCAACTGTTGGAGCTGGCTAGCCAGACTCGCAACAGCAGCCAAGCTTAATTGGTACTCAAATATGAATGCAACTGTTTTCTTGAGACTGGAAAATGCGATCGGGTGCGGCACCTGCACAGGAATGCCCGCCCCGGCGTCCGCTCTCAAATTAACAAGGGCTGCTACTAATTTATCGCCGCTTTTTGGCAAATTCAATTTATTAAAACAACATTACTTTTTATAAAATTTTCCCTTCCCCGGTTATGCTGGGGAATTTGTTTTTATCAGTCATCAGTTATCAGTTATTAGTCATCAGTCATCAGTTATTAGTTATTAGTTATTAGTTATTAGTTATCAGTCATTAGTCATTGGAAATTGCTTGCTAAAGAGGCAGTACCTCGCTCGGTTGAGAAATGCTGTATCCGCTGTCGGCCCGCAATTAAAACTATATAATTTTGCAGCGGGCATAAAAAATTTTCCTCTGAGGTGTGGCTGATGTTTCCAGTGTGGTTGCAGGCAGGATTTTGGGGTTTAGTGGGGGGTTCGGCGCTGCTACTGGGAGCGGCGGTGGGTTACTTTGCGAGCATTCCTCAGCGCGCGATCGCGACAATTATGGCTTTTGGCGCTGGTGTGCTGATTTCAGCGCTATCCTTTGAACTGATGGATGAAGCTTACAAGCGCGGCGGTTTCGACTCGACGGCGATCGGCTTTTTGGGGGGCGCTGCTGTCTACACAGCCGCCAATTGGTTTTTGAATCAACAGGGAGCAAAACACCGCAAGCGATCGGGCGCTTTGCACCCAGCTAAAACAGAGTCAGGCGGTGGCGGATTAGCCATAGCCCTCGGCGCGCTGTTAGACGGGATACCGGAGTCGATCGTCGTTGGCGTCAGCATGATTTCTGGAGGCGCTGTCAGTTGGGTGACAGTAGCGGCAATTTTCCTTTCCAACATTCCCGAAGGACTTTCCAGCGCCGCCGGCATGAAAAAAGCAGGGAGATCGATCGGTTACGTTTTTGGAGTTTGGGGCGCGATCGCAGTTATTTCCGGTATCGCAGCATTGTTAGGATATGCGGTTTTCAGCCACTTTTCTGGGGAAGTAATAGCCGCCACTACCGCCGTAGCAGCAGGGGGTATTTTAGCAATGATCTCAGATACTATGATTCCCGAAGCATTCGAGGAAACTCACGATTTTGCAGGACTAATTACTGTCTGCGGTTTTTTAGCTGCTTTTGTACTCAGCAAGTTAGGGGAAAGATAATTGGGAATTAGCGATCGATCATCACTAATGTAGAATTGCGAATTGCTGAGAGTTATAGTGTTTTTGATAGAGACAAAGACGAATTTGATATGTTGCCAAGCTGTATCTGGCAACAAAAAAGATTATAATCAACATCAACGATCGCACCTCCACAAGGAACTATAAAATTTATGTGTCTCAATCCCGGAGAGATACTGGCCGGACGCTACAGAATCATCGCTCTATTAGGACAGGGAGGATTTGCTAGAACCTACAAGGCTCAAGATATACAAAACCCCGGAAATCCCCCGTGCGCCATCAAGGAAATTCCTTTTCCTGAATCCGAAAATCCCCAGGTATTGGAAAGAGCCACGAGGCGATTTCAAATGGAAGTTAACGCTTTGCAGACTCTCAGCAATAACTCGCGCATTCCCCAATTCTTCGATCATTTTGAGATAAATCGCAATTTTTACTTAGTTCTAGAATTCATTGAAGGAACTCGCCTAAGTCAAGAACTCGCTCAGGGTCAGCAGTGGACGGAAGCACAGGCAAGGACCTTTTTATGGGAAATATTAGAAATATTAAACTCTATTCATCAAGCAAATGTTATTCACCGCGACATTAAACCTGATAACTTAATGCGGCGCACAAAAGATCGTAAAATTGTTCTGATTGATTTTGGAGCGGTCACAGAAATCAGCACTTTTACGGCTAACTCTACAGGTGAAATATTATCGCAGGCGATAGGTACTCCCGGTTATATGCCTGCGGAACAATACAATCCCCGGTCTGTCCCGCAACCCTACAATGATATTTACGCAGTAGGAATCATCGCCATCCAAGCTCTCACGGGGCGGTCTCCCAGAAATCTACCGCAAGACCCCGATAATTGCGAATTTCTATGGGAACATTTAACATCCGATCGCCTTAGCGATCGTCTCAGAAATATTTTAAATACAATGGTGCGTTTCAACTTTCAGCAGCGCTACCAATCTGCTACTGAAGTGTTGGAAGCCTTGAAACTAGGGAAAGA
The DNA here is from genome assembly GCF_036702515.1 of Microcoleus sp. BROC3. Lineage (NCBI taxonomy): Bacteria > Bacillati > Cyanobacteriota > Cyanophyceae > Oscillatoriales > Microcoleaceae > Microcoleus > Microcoleus sp. BROC3. Next base: position 76,421 of record NZ_JAUBTQ010000035.1, on the reverse strand, counting down.
TCGCTCGAATTTTCGCTGGCTGCTGTTAGGATTTGCGGGACTGGGCGCTGCATTGGCGATCGTATTTTTAATCCCCAGAGTTTCCCCGCTAATCCCCAGAATTTCCGCGCAACCAACGGTGGCTATACCCTCCGCCGATGGTGTAAGTTCCGGCGAAAAACTCTTAGTGCAAACCTCCGCCCTGTGGTCAAAACAAAGGGGAATTAATGAGTTTGCCGACTCAAATTATCCCGAAGCTTTAAAATTGCTCAAACAGTCCTGGCGGGAAGACCGCAGAGATCCAGAAACTTTAATTTACATTAACAATGCTCTGCTAAAGGCAATAAATGCAGAATATTACACGATCGCAATTGTTGTCCCTATCCGTCGAAATCAGGACGGCAGCATCCTCAACGCAAATTTAGCCGAAGAACTGCTCCGTGGCATTGCTCAAGCTCAAACCGAAGTTAATTTAGGTCTTCTGGCTGCAAATGAGAACAATAAAGATTTTCCCGGTCAAGGCTTTATAGAACCAAAAGCTATTAGGAAAAAAGGTCTCAAAGTTATCATTGCTGATGATGGAAATATCAAATCCTACGCCGTTCAAAGGGCTAATTATCTGGTTGCTCAGCCCGATATTCTAGCAGTCATCGGACACTATACCAGCGACATGACTGTGGAAACCGTAGATATTTACAATCAAAATCAACTGGTCGCCCTTTCTCCGGGAAGCACAACAGAAGAACTGACGCGCAAACCTAGAAAATTTTTCTTTCGGACTGCTCCGACAACTAGCATAGAAGCTGAAGGTTTAGTAAATCAATTGCTGAGCGTAAACACAAAAAAAGTAGCAGTTTTTTACAATCCCGACAGTCCGTTCAGCTATTCTTTGTGGGAACAATTCACCAAGCAATTTGAAGCCAAAGGAGGCCAAACTTTTAGACTCAGAAATTATAATAACTTATCCAAAAATGATTTCAACGCAGAAGCAGCGCTCGAAGAAGTTGAGAAAGCCGGAATAAAAGCCATAGCCGTCTTTCCAGACGGTCAAGTAACTAATTCCGTAGAAAATGCGATCGAAATGATTAAAGCTAATGGCGATCGCAATTGGATTGTCGGGCCCTGGACTCTGTACGAGCTGAGAACGTTAGAAGTAGCAAAACAGCTAAAGTCTGTTGAAAAACTGGGCGTATCCGTGTTTTGGCATCCGTTAATAAGTTTTGACAAAAAATTTCCGCAAAACGCTGAAAAATTGTGGGGAGGCCCGGTCAATACTCGATCGGCTTTAACCTACGATGCCGCCCGGACGCTGATTAAAGCCCTAGAAATGCAGCCAGAACCCAGCCGCGAAGGAATGCAAAAAACCTTAGCCGATCCCAACTTTAAAGCCGAAGGAGCCACGGGTATAATTGAGTTTGACCCGAAGACTGGAAATCGGAAAAACCCTCCTAAACGACTGGCGCATATTGTGCCGTGTTCTAGAGAACAGTTTGGAGTTACATTTGTGCCGATCGAATTTCCCACAGCCGCCGCCGCCGGTTTAAAATGCGATTGAACTAATATCTTGTGCCATTCTCAACAAACCTGTAGAGGCAGGTTTTACCAACCATAATTGCCTAAAATCAATAATCTCATAAACCCGCCCCCGCGCCACGGTAAATCGCTATTGCGACTATCGCGCTCGGTGCAACATATCAATTTATTGGATATATTAAACAAGGCTAGTTTTTTTTATAGAAACCCTTATGACTGTCAATCTCGCTCACTGCCCCGATTCTAGTCTCAAACCTGAAGCCCAAAATATCTCAGCACTCAAAAAAGTCTTGCAGACAATTGATGCCGATAGCTGTCCCGGTTCCTACAACTTCCATATGCACACAATTAACTCTGACGGGCGATCGCAGTCAGAAAAAGTGATGGAACAAGCGATCGCGATCGGTCTCAAAGGCTTAGCTATTACAGACCACCACAGCACCAAAGGCTACGAGCAAGCTCAAATTTGGTTGGATAATTGGAAATTAAACCATCCCAAGAACAACATCGCAGCACCAACTCTATGGACGGGTGCTGAAATTAATGCCGAATTGCTCAACAACGACGTACACATTCTCGCTTACGCCTTCGATCCGCAACATCCCAGTCTCCAACCTTACTTGCGAGGTAAAGGTACTGAAGGCAGCGCTAATTATCCAGCAGCCAGGGTAATTGAAGCTATTCATGAAGCAGGAGGTTTAGCAGTTCTCGCACATCCTTGCAGGTATCGATCGACTGCAGATAAACTAATCCCAGAAGCAGCCCGTTTCGGCATTGACGGTGTAGAAATTTACTATGCTTACGGTAATCCCAATCCTTGGAAACCCAGTCCCATACAAACTGCTTTAGTCAAAGATTTAGCAGAAACTTATGGTTTGCTTGGAACTTGCGGAACTGACTCTCACGGTTTGAGTCTTCTAGTCCGGATCTAAATAGTTCGGAAATAACAAGTGCTTTATCCTGTCATTGCCAGCCTAAGCGTTAGCGGAGCGATCTCTTATGAAAGCAATCCCAATGACCCGAAAACAAGCTGTTCACCATGTCATATCATGTCCGCTAAAACTACCACTATAAAATTGGTTTGTAGTGAGGACTGAAGTCCTCATAAAAATCAGAGGACTTCAGTCCTCACTACTTGCCTGATAACGGCTATTTCACTGGACGTGATATCATGGCGATCGCCAGCATTAGCTTTCGCAATCCAAAGGAAAGCAATCACCAAAGCTGGTAATATTTTTGCAACTCCTAGAGACATTTCGCCCTAAAAACCAGTCGCCATTCTACCGTTCGGGGAACAACTGACAGGCCCTGTTAGTTGGCTGATTTGCCCAATCCAAGCGAGAATTCCCAAATCGATCCATCCAACCTTCCAAATAAGCCCGATTAGCCTTTCTTTCCTCATAATCAGATGTATTCATTGGATGAGGTGCTAGACCCAAAATAGTCGCCGTCGTCACGCAAAACATCGACTTTTGAAAACTCTGACAAATTTGCACCCGCACATCGTCTTCACCCCGACAGCTAGTGCGATAAACTTCGTGCAAATACTCCGGCAAATAATGCCGCATATCTTGCATCAATTGAGTTGGCGGAATCCCTGCACCTCCAATCGGTAAAGGGTCAGCAAACAAAGCCCCGTAGGCAAATTCTCTTTGTTCTTCCGGGATTTGATGAGCTTGAGCATTGTATGAAACTGTGCCAAAAAACGCAGTGCCCCGAAAGAAAACAGCCTCTACATAAGGCACGGCTACATCTGGTAAAAATGTCAAATTAGCCGTCGCTGGCAGTATATCGTAGACTTGAGGGCCAATCTTGACGCTGTAGGTAATCGGTAGGCTGGCCGCGGCGACTAAACCGGCTTTGACAAAATCAACTACATCAGAAATAGACTTAGTTTCCCCTCGATCGTAGGAATCAGATAAGTCCATAAACAAATCGCTCATTACCCGCCAAAACTGACCGAGACCTGTGTAGTAAGCCAGCATCCGCACTTGTTCCGGCAAAAAATCGGGAAAGGTTTTGTTTAGTGCCTGCATGAAAAAATTGCCTTTCAATTTAGCTGCGATCGCTTTTTCGACCAAACTGCTAAATTCCAAGGAATCCAAATAACTGTCCAAACCCCCGCCGCCGTGCCAAAGCATTGTTTTCATGCAATACTCAGCATACTCAAAATTAATGCGATCGTGCCACAAATAGCGCATTAATTTGGGCAGAGTCACATCTCCGTTGAAATATTTAAAAAACGGAAAAAGCACTAAAAACTGTTCTTCTGCAATATAATTGAGATTCCGAGAATAGGCATCTAAAACAATACCATAACTTTTCAGCACGCCGACAACTTCAACCACATTTTCCGTAGATTCAGGAAGCAAAGCTTTGCCTGATTCCAAGATGTCAATGTATGCGGATAGGGGATGAGAAGATGGTTTTAATACGGTACTTGTCATTTTAATTAAGCCTGAATAGAAGGAAGAACGAAGAAATAGGTTTGTAGTAAGGACTAAAGTCCTTTAATGATGGGCTAAAAGCTCTTAAGAGAGGACTTGCACTCCTGACTACGAACCTATGGACTAAAAGCTGTTAAGAGAGGACTTGCATTCCTCACTACGAACCTAGTTCATATTTTATTTCAAGTTTTGAGCAATCACTTTAACTTGGGGTGGCACATTAGCTACCATTCCGATCGCAGTTTTTTCGCTCAAAGCAACTAAAACTCCCGGCTGCACTCCCATGATTGCGATAATTATTGCTAAAATCAGCGAAGGGATGCGATCGCGCCAGCGGACTTGCGGCAAATTTACCACCAAATCCGAAAGGCGGCCGAAAAAGGCGCGGTTGACCATAATTAAAAAGTAAACTGAAGTCAAACCAGTGCCGATCATGCAGAGGAAAGTTTGCACGGGAAACACTGGCAAACTGCCCCGAAACATCAAAAATTCAGCAATAAATCCAGCCAAACCCGGAATGCCGGCACTTGCCATCACGCCGAGGATCATTAAACTGCCAATCATCGGCAAACCGCGATCGGGATTGAATAAACCTTTGAGCACATCGATGTTGCGGGTGCCCGATTTTTTGTAAACAACACCGACACTCAAAAATAGCAGCGCCGAAATTAAACCGTGGCTAACCATTTGCAAAACAGTTCCCAAGATACTAATCGGAGTAGCTGCGGCGCTAGCTAACAAAATGTAGCCCATGTGAGCGATCGAACTGTAAGCTACAATTTTTTTCATATCTTTTTGGGCGATCGCGCAACTCGCCCCGTAAAGCACGCTTACCACCGCCCAACTCGCCAAAATCGGCGCCGCCACCGCCCACGCATCCGGAAACAAACCCAAACCAAAGCGCAGCATCCCATAAGTTCCCAGTTTCAAAAGCACCCCCGCCAGGAGCACCGAAACCGGCGTCGAAGCTTCTACGTGAGCATCCGGCAGCCAAGTATGAAAAGGCACTAAAGGCATCTTAATCCCAAAAGCCAGCAACACCCCTGCCAGCAAAACAATTTGCCTTACCAAAGGCAATGGCAATCCTCCTGCCAAATGCGATGCGCCCGCTGAACCAACCATATCGAAACTAGAAGCACCGCTAAGCCAACCAGTCCCCAAGAAAGCAGCCAGCAGCACAATTCCCGAAAATGCAGTATATATTAAAAACTTAGTAGCAGCATAACCCCGGCGCTCGCCTCCCCAAATCGCAATTAACAGGTAAAGCGGAATCAATTCTACCTCAAAAAACAGGAAAAACAGCAGCAAATTTTGAGATAAAAAAGCCCCTGTTACCCCGCCGGTAATTAAGAGCATCAAAGAATAATAAAGTCGAGGTCTGCGGATCGACTCATCCGTAGCGTAAATAGCTACCCCTGTCAGCAGAGTATTTAAAATTACCAAAGGCAGAGACAAACCATCAACGCCGAGATTGTAATTCAATCCCAAAACATCTATCCAAGGAATAAATTCCGAAAACTGCAACTGACTGGTACTGGTATCAAACTGAACTGCCAAAATCACCGAGAGTATAAAAGTTATACCCGCAATGGCGATCGCGACATTCCGAACAATCTTAGAACTAATCGCACCGGGCCAGAGTCCAATCAGAGCCGCCGCCAAAATAGGTATCCAGATTAAAGCACTGAGCATCAATTAAAACTTTCCTTTGTTACACAGTATTTAGAGCTATATTTAACATTAACGCAAAGCAACTACATATAAAAGCGATCGGCTGATTTTCTTGTTAACATAGATTCAAATGTCTCTGGAATCCTCCTATGACCTCAAGTCTTACAGATCGATAAGATTTGCAAATTAAATCCGGTTCTCCTTCCACCCGCCTCACCGTTGCCGACTTGGAAAAACTGCAAGGTATACTCTCGGAAGCACATCTAGACTACCAACTCGAACTGGTAGACGGGAAGATTATCGTTACGGGCCCATCAGACATTGTATCGAGCGAAATTGGACTTGAGTTTGGCAGACTTTTGCTTAACTGGGTCGAACCCCGCAAACTCGGACGAGTTTTCGAGTCCAGCGGCGGGTTTATTCTCCCCAATTCAAATCTTACAGCACCGGACGTTTCGTTTGTGGTAGCCGATCGCCTCAAGCAAAGTAAAAGGTATTTTGCCGAACTCGTTCCCGACTTAGTTGTAGAAATCAAATCTCAGTCCGATCGCCTCCAACCCCTGCGAGAAAAAATTTTATCATTCATCGAACTCGGAGCCAAAGTAGGGATATTAATCGACCCTGACAAGGGCACAGTAACAATTTACACTCCGACAGCCGAGCCAGTGGTATTGAGAGACGGCGACATGATTTCAATTCCCGAACTTTTGCCCGGTTGGGAAGTTCGGGTTGCCGAATTGTGGCCGATCGAGTTTGAGTAAAATTAGATAAAAAAGCAGAAAAACCCAGAATAAAATCATCTGCGTTCATCTGCGTTCATCTCCCCTCATCTGCGGTTTAAAATTAAATAACATCAGACAAAAAGCAGACAAACCCCGAAAAGTTCATCTGCCAACCTCTGCGGTTTAAAACTGCCAAATAATCAACGCCAGCAACACAGCAACCCCCCCCGCAATAGTCAACACATAAAACTGCGACTGACCGGTGCCGCTGTACTTCAACCCTTCGCCGCTGAAAATTGTCGCCAAACCGAACAAATTAACCGCCCCGTCCACCAAATACCTGTCAGTCCAAGCGCTGATTTTAGAAATAGAAGCCACAGCCCAAACGACAGTCAAGCGGTAAACTCGATCGATATAAAAATCGTAAGCAAACAAATCCTGCAAAACCGGAACAGGTAGCCGTATCGGTCGAGGTAAAACCCCGTACCAATAAATCGCCACCCCAACCGCACAGCCAATCAACCCAGATAAAATCAACAGCGGCGTATCCAGCGTCTTCAAAAGCAAATTTAAAGCATCAAAATCTCCCGTTTCCGCCCAAGGCCCGCTCCAACTAATTAACAGTTGCCACTTCTGCAACATCCAAGGCACTAACAGCCCCATCACCGTCAAAATTACCATTGGCAAAGCCATCTGCCAACCAACTTCTGGAGCTCTGCGAGTTTTCGGCTGCGGTTTTCCGACAAACACTAAACCGAATATGCGAGTTAAATTTAGCGCCGTCAAACCGTTAACCAAAAGCAACACAATTACCAACCACAAAGGCACCGTCCAAAAACCGTTGAGCCAGCGGCGCATCGCCCAAAAATTGCCCAGAGGCAACAGCGCCACCATCCCCGCAGCGCCTACTAAATAAGCCGTAGTCGTGGCAGGCATCTTCGACCACAACCCACCCATTTCTGTTAAATCTTGAGTGTTAGTTGTGGTAATAATTGACCCTACGCTCATGAATAATAAGCCCTTGGCGATCGAGTGCGCGAACAGCAACAGCAAAGCAATGTCAACTTGATTTAGCCCCACGGCGATAAACACCAAACCCATAGAAGCGCTGGTAGAATGCGATAGTGCTCTTTTGAGGTCGATTTGGGCGATCGCCACCAAGGAAGCGCCAACCGCAGTCACCGCACCCAACACCACCAGCACCCCGTCGGCGATCGGCGACAGCGCTAAAACAGGCTGAAGTTTAATCAAAACATAAGCCCCAGCGCCTACAACTACCGTATTCCGCATAATCGAAGCCGGGTTGGGCCCTTCCATCGCCTCGTCGAGCCATAGATGGAAGGGAAATTGAGCACACTTGGCCGTAGGTGCGGAGATTAAAGCCAAACCTAAAAGAGTCGCGACTACAGGAGACAAAGTTGCAGTTTCAGCCCATGTTTCCAAATCGGAAAAATTCAAACTTCCTGCTAAAGTTGAAAGCGTCACTACTCCCATCAGCAGTGGCACGTCTCCTACACGCTTGGTTAAAAACGCATCTCTAGCGGCTGTTACTACCAGCGGTTGAGCGTACCAAAACCCGACTAGCAAGTAAGTTGAAAGCGTCAGCACTTCCAACAAAGCGTAAGTTAGAAGCAGCGAGTCGCTAATGGCAATGCCGCTAATTGCCGCTTCAAAAAAACCCATCAGCCCAAAAAATCGAGCTAGCGCCCAGTCTTTTTCCATGTAGCCTAGAGCGTAAATTTGTGCTAGCAAACTCAGAACACTAACTAACTCCATTGCTCCCACGCTGACGGTGGAGATTTCTATTGCAAAAGACAAATCTAAATCTGCTGCTTGCACCCAGTGGACGAGCAACTGTTGGGGCGGTTGATCCCAAGTCGCTGTAAAAATAACTGACCCGTGCAGGAAAGCCAACACCGTCATCAGCAAATTGAAGTAAGCTGCAGGTCTCGGGCCTGTTTTGCGAACGGTACCCGTAGACCACGGCAAAGTTAAAATTGCGCCTATTAAGCCATATAAAGGTACCCACCAACAGGCTTGGAGGAGAAATTGAGTCATTTAATCTATCCCTTAAACTTCAAATTACCGGCTGCCTTCATACAAAAACAGTCGCGGGCGATCGCCCGATACCCTAAAACTTTGACTAAACTCGATCGTATAGTTCTGGCAAAATAATTTGCACTCAAGATTCACTATACATTAAAGCATCAAAACTGAAAATTCTCTCCATATAAAATTAAAGAATTTTTAGGCTCGGCACTCAAAGAAAAAAACGCCCGCAGATCGGCCAAGACTGCCTTTTTTGCCAGTTTCCCCGCGATCCCCCTTTTGAAATCCCCAAGTTTTCCGACACTGAGAAGCGCCGACTTCACCTACCGAACTCTACTTTAAAGGTATTTTTACTTACTCGACTCCCCGATCGCCGCCGACATCTACTCATCTCAATATTAAGATTATTAAATAAATATTAAATTATTTGAAGTAACATAAAAAAATTTAATTTTTGTTATTAAACATTATGATGTTAGTTTATATTGTCAAGGTGGACAGCTTCCCCTATTCTTAAAGGATAGGAAGCTTTACACAGCATTACTAAAGAATGTGGGCCTCCCCGTCCAAATTTTTAGATTTCTCAAAGATTTGTAACGGTAATTCCGCTAATCCTCAAAGGAGATTCAAAAATGTCAATTGCCGTGGGAATGATTGAGACAAAAGGTTTTCCCGCTGTTGTGGAAGCTGCCGATGCGATGGTCAAAGCTGCCCGCGTTACCCTCGTGGGCTATGAAAAAATCGGCAGCGCCCGCGTCACAGTAATTGTGCGCGGCAACGTGTCGGAAGTCCAAGCCTCTGTGGCAGCCGGAGTGGAATCCGTCAAGCGGGTGAACGGCGGAGAAGTCGTCTCTACCCACATCATCGCTCGCCCCCACGAAAACCTAGAATACGTTCTGCCGATTCGATATACAGAAGCAGTAGAACAGTTCCGAGGCTACTAAGTTCTTAGCGCACAAAAATTTCGTAAAACGAAAATTTGTGCGAACTTCAAAAATTAACAGTTTAGTTCCCCAAATATTCAATCAGGAGTAAAACCAATGGCAATTGCAGTTGGCATGATCGAAACCTTAGGCTTCCCCGCAGTTGTAGAAGCCGCTGACGCGATGGTCAAAGCAGCCCGCGTCACCTTGGTAGGCTACGAAAAAATCGGTAGCGCTCGCGTTACGGTCATTGTAAGAGGAGATGTCTCGGAAGTGCAAGCTTCCGTCGCCGCCGGAGTAGAGTCAGTGAAGCGCGTTAACGGCGGACAAGTGATGTCCACCCACATTATCGCCCGCCCTCACGAAAACTTAGAGTACGTGTTGCCCATTCGCTACACAGAAGCTGTAGAACAGTTCCGTGAAGGCGTCAGCGGCATTCGCCCCCTCAACAGATCGTAAGATAGGCTCTTGGCTGTTAGGGGCGTTTGGTAATTAAAAATTAAAAATCGCGATGTTTTTGATTTAGCATTTTTAATTTTTAATTGAGGTGGGCATGGGATATTGGTTATTAGTCATGAGTCATGAGTCATGAGTCATTAGTTACTAGACGAAGCTCTAAAAAACCGACACCGGACATCGGACAGAGCTAATAAAAAAAAACAAGTGACATTGTAAACAATGACAATTACCAATTACCAATTACCTATTACCTAAAATGCAAATGGCCAAAGTTCTCGGCACAGTTGTCAGTACCCAAAAAGAGCCGACGCTGAGAGGATCGAAATTTCTCCTGCTGCAATTCATCGATGAGGAAGGTTCACCAGTTCCCGGCTATGAGGTAGCCGCTGACTGTGTGGGCGCTGGTATAGATGAATGGGTTTTAGTAACCCGAGGCAGCGCAGCCCGGATCGCGCCCGGAAGTGAAAACCGTCCGATCGATGCTCTAGTAGTAGGCATTATAGATACTGTCAATGTAGAAAACCGCCTCATTTACAGTAAAAAAGACGACCCGTACCGCTAGTTGCAACCGTTAGCAGTTAGCAGTTAGTGGAAAAATAACTAACAACTAACAACTAACAACTAACAACTAACAACTAACAACTAACAACTAACAAAAAGATTTTTCAGCTTAGGAGAACTTAATTTATGGCAGTCCGCAACGTTGCGGCTCCCCCGACGCCTTGGTCGAAAAACTTGGCTGAGCCGAAAATTCACGATACCGCCTTCGTACATTCCTTTTCTAACATTATTGGGGATGTGCATATCGGTTCTAATGTGATGATTGCCCCCGGGACATCTATCCGCGCCGATGAAGGCACTCCTTTTTATATTGGAGAAGGAAGCAACATTCAAGACGGAGTAGTGATTCACGGTCTAGAACAAGGCCGAGTCACAGGAGACGACGACAAATCCTATTCTGTGTGGGTGGGGAAAAATACTTCCCTCACCCACATGAGTTTAATTCACGGCCCTGCGTACGTGGGCGACGACTGCTTTATCGGCTTTCGCTCTACGGTGTTCAATGCCAGAGTGGGCAACGGCTGCATTGTCATGATGCACGTACTAATTAAAGATGTGGAGATTCCCCCCGGTAAGTACGTACCTTCGGGAGCCATCATCACTAATCAGAAGCAAGCCGATCGCTTGCCTGACGTTCTAGATTCTGACGTTCAATTTGCGACCCATGTCATCGGCATCAATGACGCTCTGAGAACGGGTTATCGCTGCGCTGAGAACATCGCCTGTCTAGCACCAATTCGCAACGAGCAAACTAAAAACCCAAATATGACTCAAACCAAATATTCTACCCATGCCGGCACCCAATTGAGTTCAACTCTTGCCGATAGCATCCGCAATTTACTAGCCCAAGGATACAGCGTGGGAGCCGAACACGCCGACGCACGCCGCTTCCGTACCGGTTCTTGGCGTACTTGCGGCCCGATTTCCTCAACCCGCGATTCAGAAGTGATCGCGGCTTTGTCAGCTTGCATGGCCGAGCACGAAGGAGAATACGTCCGCTTGATCGGAATTGACACCAAAGCCAAGCGCCGCGTACTAGAAGAAATCGTCCAAAGACCGGGAGACAACGGCTCTAACGGTTCTAACGGCGCGCAAACTCACAAGTCTAACGGTAAAGTTGCACAACAAGCTTCATACCACAATAGCGGTTCAGTGTCAAGCGGCAAATTGAGTGCCGAAACAGTGGCTCAGGTTCGCGGCTTGCTAGCTCAAGGCTACAAGGTGGGGACAGAACACGCCGACGCGCGCCGCTTCCGCACCAGTTCTTGGCAAAGCGGGGCTTCGCTGCAAGTGAGAAATGAATCTGAGGCGATCGCCGCTTTGGAAGATGTGATGAACCAGTACCCGGGCGAGTACGTGCGCTTGATCGGCATTGACCCGAAAGCGAAGCGGCGCGTGGTTGAAGAAATTATTCAGCGTCCCGACGGCCCAGTTGCTCAATCGGCTAAGCCGGCTGCAACATCGGGATACAAAGCAGCTTCGACTGGTTCGGCGAGCAGCGGAAGTTTGACCGGCAAGACGATCGACCAAATCCGCAACCTGCTTTCCCAAGGCTACAAAATTGGCACGGAACACGCCGACGCGCGCCGTTTCCGCACCGGTTCTTGGAGCAGTTGCGCGCCGATCTCTTCCAACCGCGAATCCGAAGTTATTTCGGCCCTCGAAAGCTGTCTCAAAGAACACAGCGGCGAGTACGTCCGCTTGCTGGGTATCGACTCGAAAGCCAAGCGCCGGGTGCTAGAAGAGATTATCCAACGACCTTAATTTGCTAGGTAATTAGCTGGTTTCTCCCGTTGAGTCCTCGCGCTGGGGCCCACGGGAGAAACCCAAGCGGATTGAAGTTGGATTTGAGATAGTTAAAAAGCTCGATTGAGAACTCTTGGTCAAAATCTAGAATCTTGTGAAACTTTCTAGAAAACAACGTTAAAGCATCAAGCTTCTCAACATAGTAAATTCTCGTTTCTTAGATTGACCTGGTTAAATTTACAGCAACCGCGCCCGACAGTGAGGATGTTCTTAATTGCACTTTTCCCATGCGGTCGATTGCTTCTGACTTCTCTCATAGATAACTAAAGCCTTCTTCTTTCTTGCTTTTGCCATAGCAGTCGAGAAAACCCATAATTTAAAGTCTTTGTATCTAAAATCATAGCTCCTTTCATGGTGAAGTTGAATGTATGTATCGCCACTGCAATTAAGTAGCAACTCTCAGATTTTGATGAGTGGCGATGTAGTTGTGAATGAGAGTGCGGCGATCGCCCCAGGAGCAATCCTGCAAGCAGATCCGGGCAGCCGGATTTCGATCGCCGCCGGTGCGTGTATCGGCATGGGAGTTATCCTTCACGCCCGTGAAGGTAATCTGGAAATCGGAGCGGGCGTTATTCTGGGTGCAGGGGTGCTGGTGGTAGGTGGGGGAACGATCGGGGCAAATGCCTGTATAGGCGCGGGGACGACGCTGATCGACCCTTGTATCGCTCAAAGGGAAATTTTGCCGGCCGGTTCTCTAATCGGAGATACCAGCCGCCAAGCAACCCCAGAAGCAACCCCAGAAGCAACCGCAGCACCGGAAACCCCCTCTGCCACTACGCCACCAGTCGATCGACCGATCGAGCCGCCAGAACCCCCCCAAACACATCCTCAAACGTCGCCGCAGACTCCCGAAGCAGTGCCCGAATCCGCCGCAGAGCAATCCCCCCAACCAGGGGAAACGCCAACTATTTTGTACGGCCAAGATCACATCAATCGGCTGCTGGGGACGCTGTTTCCACACCGACAAGCTTTTAGTCGATCGGAGGAAAACGGTCAAACTCTCTCGGGCGGTTCCGGGTAGTCGTTTTTTCGGCAAAAGGCAGCTATGCTGAAGGCAGAAAGATGAAATATCAATAGGTAATCTAATATTATTGGTCGCCCAGCACTTTTTAATGCCTTGCAGCAGAAATCTGTGTCTTACAGCTTGTGCAGTCTGTCTTCTCATCTGACAAACTAAAACTATCAACAAATTTTTATTTTGGGAAGTTTCTAAGGGTAATAGAAGATGGACGGACAAACAGATCGTAACAGTCACCAAGAGCGATCGCAGCGCCAGGAATACTTCAAAGACACTGCTTTGGGTTTGGTATCCACCAAGAGTTTTCCGGCAATTGTCGGGACTGCTGACATGATGCTGAAGTCGGCAGGAGTGATTTTAGTAGGATACGAAAAAATTGGTTCCGGTCACTGTACGGCGATCGTCCGCGGCCGAATTTCCGATGTGCGCTTGGCTGTGGAAGCTGGAGCTCAAACAGCCGAACAGTTCGGGCAGTTTGTTTCTAAGTTGGTGATTGCTAGACCTTTGGCTAATTTGGAAGTGGTTTTGCCGATCGGCTTTCGCCTGACTCAACTGTCGGAAAGCGGCAGTTATTCTCGGCTGAGCAATCAGGCGATCGGTTTGCTGGAAACGCGGGGATTTCCGGCAATGGTCGGTGCTTGCGATGCTATGCTCAAATCAGCAGACGTACACTTGGCAGCTTACGAGAAAATTGGAGCAGGTTTGTGTACGGCAATTATTCGCGGTGCAGTTGCAGATGTAGCAGTAGCCGTAGAAGCCGGGATGTACGAAGCTGAGCGAATTGGCGAGTTGAACGCGGTGATGGTAATTCCCAGGCCTTTGGAAGATTTGGAACAAACTTTACCGCTGGCAAGTTGCTGGATTGAGCAGCGTCAACCAGTGATGATGCCGGTGTCGGTTAAGGAAAAGGAACAAGAATTGATCGAACTTCCAGATTTGGAGAAATTGACTGTTTATGTGGAAGAGGAAATCAATCGGTGATTGGTAATGGGTAATGGGTAATTAGGCAACAAAAGTTTGTAGAGACGTGCTGCAAATACTGAGACGAAGTTTATTAAAAAGATATAAATTTTACTCAGTGGTACTGCTGGCAACAATTTATACTGAGTAGCTGTCTCAAACTTAATTTGGCGATCGAGCCGGTCGCAGCCGCATCCAGAGATACAGAGCACCAAGTAAAACTAGACTTTTAAGCGAAAGTCGATCGGGTAAAGAATCGAACTGACGAACTAAATCCAGGCGAGGTGCAGGCTCTTTCAACAGGATTTAACTGCTGTTAAAATAAACATAAAATCCTGTTTCCGGTAGATTGCCTAGAATCAGTCAAGAGTGACTCTGGTTGCGAGTGGATGCTCTTTCAACAGATTAGGGCCTCTCGAACTCAACACTGACTGCACAAGAATCAACCCCAGAATCAAGCAATCCTGAAAGTTGACCTATGAACCTCAAACAATTTTACAAACGCGGTTTGCACAGGGCCAAGAGAGGAAACTACGAAGCGGCACTTGAGGACTTCGATCGGATATTGCAAGTCAATCCCGCCGATGCCAAAGCCTATAACAATCGCGGCTTGGTTTACTATTACATGAAAGACTATCAAAAGGCGATCGCAGACCTCAGCCAAGCACTAGATATCAATCCTAATTTGTTTGAGGCTTACTTGAATAGAGGCAATGCTTGGCGCCATCTGGGAGAACACGACAAAGCCATTGACGATCTCAACTGCGCTTTAGCAAGTAAGCCTGACAGCCACGCTATCTACAACAACCGGGGACTCGTACTTGCTAATTTAGGACATTACGAAGAAGCAATTGAAGACTACAATCGAGCTCTCTCTATCAATTCCCACAATTATAAAACTTATTATAACCGGGGGCGCGCTTACTACCTTTTGGGAGAAAAAGAGGCAGCAACGGAGAACTTTAACGAAACGCTGCGGTTAAATCCTAGATATATCAAAGCTTACATAAATCGCGGTCTCTCTTATCACCAATTAGGAAACAATACGCAGGCGATCGCCGATTACAACACTGCACTCGGCATCGATCCAAAAAATGTTTATGCGTATTATAACAGAGGTTGCGTTCGCTATAAATTAAAACAAATGCAGCTTGCAATTGAAGACTTTAACAAAGCAGTGGAACTCGATCCGAACTATGTTAAAGCTTATCTCAACCGGGGTTTAGCGCTGTATAAACTTGGAGATGTAGAGGCAGCAAATAAGGATTTTTACCACGTAATGTGCATTAATGCTGAATCTTATTTATACTACCAGGCACAGCGGTGCACGCCTGATATTAATTCGTACTTTAAGGAAGCGCCACAGGTAGAACTTAATAATGCTGTCGAATACTACAACACAACCTTAAATACCATGTCAACTTCCTTAAGTTCGGCAGCATTAAACGCGGTCTGGAATCAAGAAGATTTGGAGAACAGAGACTCTATTATCTGTGAAGGTGAGTTTCTCAATGATTGAATGAGTCGGCAGTCATATTTTGTCTGAGTGGGACTGGGACGATCGCACTGCACTTGTGAGCGCTCTTTTCCCCAGCCGGATGCTCGCACTGCACGAGCAAGTTACTGTGTGTGATGATTGAAGCGTTCTACACAAGCCCCAATCTATTCACAGTCACGCACCCTACATCTTATACTCCAAGATGTAGGTCACAGAAGTTTCAATCCCTGATAGGGATTTAGGTTAATTGCGGCCCAAGCGAGTTGAATATCTCTCTGCCCTTGCCGCCGGTTTCAATCCCTGATAGGGATTTAGGTTAATTGCGGCAAAATTCGTCGCTTAGCTTGCTTGTAACCACTTCGTTTCAATCCCTGATAGGGATTTAGGTTAATTGCGGCTTTGTATGATTCCCCGTTCTCAATATAGAAATAATCAGTTTCAATCCCTGATAGGGATTTAGGTTAATTGCGGCCGGCGGTGTTTATTCTGTTTTGTAGACTGGTAATCTGAGTTTCAATCCCTGATAGGGATTTAGGTTAATTGCGGCGAGAATAATCAGGGTTTACCAAATCCTGAAATGCCTACAGTTTCAATCCCTGATAGGGATTTAGGTTAATTGCGGCCGACAAACCAGGAAGTTACTTCGGATTTATCCTCGTTTCAATCCCTGATAGGGATTTAGGTTAATTGCGGCTGCCGGATGCGGCAGCGTTGCGGCGGCCGCTGACTGCTGCTGTTTCAATCCCTGATAGGGATTTAGGTTAATTGCGGCTTCATTTTTATTCGCAGCGGAAAGATGGGCAATCAGTTTCAATCCCTGATAGGGATTTAGGTTAATTGCGGCCGGCCATCTGTACTCAGAGAATGGGCGCAGATGCGATCGCGTTTCAATCCCTGATAGGGATTTAGGTTAATTGCGGCTAGTGAGTATACAACCGTCTCTAAGTCTTTTTGAGTTTCAATCCCTGATAGGGATTTAGGTTAATTGCGGCTCTGCCCGAACTTTGGCTACCGAAATATTGTCGGTGTTTCAATCCCTGATAGGGATTTAGGTTAATTGCGGCATACTATCGGCTTTTTCCAGTAAGTAATAGCTGTTTGTTTCAATCCCTGATAGGGATTTAGGTTAATTGCGGCTTTATCCGCGTTTTGTTTCGGCGGATTGCGCGCTTAAGTTTCAATCCCTGATAGGGATTTAGGTTAATTGCGGCGAGCGACTTCGCCGCGCTAATGAAGAACTTCAGCGTTTCAATCCCTGATAGGGATTTAGGTTAATTGCGGCTCTCCCGGCTGTCGCACCACTTTGATTGGCTTGGAATCGTTTCAATCCCTGATAGGGATTTAGGTTAATTGCGGCTGGTAAATACCACTCTTCTGAGTGTCCACTAGAAGTACGGTTTCAATCCCTGATAGGGATTTAGGTTAATTGCGGCAGGCGATCGCGGGCATCAACCAAGCCCTAGCTAATCCAAGTTTCAATCCCTGATAGGGATTTAGGTTAATTGCGGCATGAAATACCTCAAGCTCCGTTGCTAGCAAAAAGTTTCAATCCCTGATAGGGATTTAGGTTAATTGCGGCATAATTGCTGTTATGGCACGGGAACGATCTGGTCTACTCGTTTCAATCCCTGATAGGGATTTAGGTTAATTGCGGCGCAATTTCTTGTTTTGTGGCTTCTTCTGGCATAGACTCGTTTCAATCCCTGATAGGGATTTAGGTTAATTGCGGCATCTCAGGGCTTGCGCTTTCCTGAATCAGATCCTGTTTCAATCCCTGATAGGGATTTAGGTTAATTGCGGCTGGAAAACTTGGGAGCGTCAGAAATACCGTCGCGGGTGTTTCAATCCCTGATAGGGATTTAGGTTAATTGCGGCACTTGATGCGCGCGGCTCCAGCAGTGGAGTTGCCGAAGTTTCAATCCCTGATAGGGATTTAGGTTAATTGCGGCTGTGAAGTTGTGGGCGATGGGATGGATTATAAGGCGATCGCCGGTTTCAATCCCTGATAGGGATTTAGGTTAATTGCGGCTCGCAGCAAGGGCAAGGCTCAGAAATGTCGCCGATGGAAGTTTCAATCCCTGATAGGGATTTAGGTTAATTGCGGCATTCATCAGCTCTTGCATCATTCCACGGATCGTAAGTTTCAATCCCTGATAGGGATTTAGGTTAATTGCGGCAGGTTTGACTGATGTTCGCACCGCACCCGTTACTTTGTTTCAATCCCTGATAGGGATTTAGGTTAATTGCGGCGCTTCAATCAATGGATTTAGCGTCTGCTGATTAGTTTCAATCCCTGATAGGGATTTAGGTTAATTGCGGCACACACCTAAAAAACATCCTTATGGAATGCTAGCTGGATTGGTTTCAATCCCTGATAGGGATTTAGGTTAATGGCGGCGCTGTAATTGTTGCCGCTCCGGCCGTGCCGCCAGCCACAGTGTTTCAATCCCTGATAGGGATTTAGGTTAATTGCGGCGAAGGTCAAAAAATTTATTTAGGTATTTATCACGCTGTTTCAATCCCTGATAGGGATTTAGGTTAATTGCGGCATATAGGTTCTAAAGATTTTGGCATTTATTTTGATTTTGTTTCAATCCCTGATAGGGATTTAGGTTAATTGCGGCAAAGGAAGTTTTCAAAGTTGGCGACATAGTTGATACGTTTCAATCCCTGATAGGGATTTAGGTTAATTGCGGCGCTTTCCCTTTTGAAGTTCCCAAGCGCTGGCTAGACCCGTTTCAATCCCTGATAGGGATTTAGGTTAATTGCGGCTACCTCCCGAAGGAAGATTAATTAAAGTCTGGTAATAGTTTCAATCCCTGATAGGGATTTAGGTTAATTGCGGCGATGCTGCTACCGAAATTACCCAAGAACTAGATTCGTTTCAATCCCTGATAGGGATTTAGGTTAATTGCGGCGCTACTCCCGCTGATGCGCTGAATAATTTAGTTTCTACGTTTCAATCCCTGATAGGGATTTAGGTTAATTGCGGCCTTCCGGGTAGGATGCGTTAAAATGCCCCCACAAGTTTCAATCCCTGATAGGGATTTAGGTTAATTGCGGCTTGACATAGCAAATGCTTTTTTAGTTGCTGGAGGGCAAGGTGTTTCAATCCCTGATAGGGATTTAGGTTAATTGCGGCACACAGGGTTATCCCCCCTCATCCGCATATGTGCTCAAAGTTTCAATCCCTGATAGGGATTTAGGTTAATTGCGGCTGGTGTACGGCCCTTCAGCGTTGCCGCTGCGAAAGTTTCAATCCCTGATAGGGATTTAGGTTAATTGCGGCCTTGCGGGATAGGGATTCGATCGGCTCAAGATTATATGTTTCAATCCCTGATAGGGATTTAGGTTAATTGCGGCCATTGGCAATTTTGAATGCAGTCATTGGACGTGTGGTAGAGTTTCAATCCCTGATAGGGATTTAGGTTAATTGCGGCCTCACCGATTTTCGCCAAAAAGACATTTGCCTAACTACGTTTCAATCCCTGATAGGGATTTAGGTTAATTGCGGCAAAATTTGCGCCGAAGTGGAAACTTTGCGATCGCGTTTCAATCCCTGATAGGGATTTAGGTTAATTGCGGCGCGATAGTGCGGGTATCAGTCGCCTATTCTGGTCTGTATGTTTCAATCCCTGATAGGGATTTAGGTTAATTGCGGCAGTTCTAGCCAGTCGCCGGAAGCTGCTGGCAAGGTAGGTTTCAATCCCTGATAGGGATTTAGGTTAATTGCGGCTCTAAATTGCCGCCAAGATCCTTGATATAAAATCCGCTGTGTTTCAATCCCTGATAGGGATTTAGGTTAATTGCGGCGTGAAAAATAAGTCCAGTGCTCGGCTGGACTACAAAGTTTCAATCCCTGATAGGGATTTAGGTTAATTGCGGCTTGCGTGTAGTATGCAGCGCATAGTAGGAGCCATCACAATTATATGTTTCAATCCCTGATAGGGATTTAGGTTAATTGCGGCATGGATGCAGAGCGGTTCAAGATGGAGCTTTTGAGCTGTTTCAATCCCTGATAGGGATTTAGGTTAATTGCGGCGGTATCAGTCGCATTTTCTGGCCTGTATTACGAAAAAAGAGTTTCAATCCCTGATAGGGATTTAGGTTAATTGCGGCAGATAAGCAAGATGGAAAAAGAAACGCTCAAACGTTTCAATCCCTGATAGGGATTTAGGTTAATTGCGGCAATGCTGGGTTTTTCCAGCAAAAAGCAGGCGGAAATCGTTTCAATCCCTGATAGGGATTTAGGTTAATTGCGGCGCCTCTAGATTCTCGATTGGCCGCTCCTCATCTTCTACATTCTCAGTTTCAATCCCTGATAGGGATTTAGGTTAATTGCGGCTTCGCTAGGCTATACATCATTAGAAATTAAATATGTTTCAATCCCTGATAGGGATTTAGGTTAATTGCGGCCGTGAGTTTAATTTGCTGCGCTTCTAGCCATTTGTTTCAATCCCTGATAGGGATTTAGGTTAATTGCGGCCGATGCTGCAAAAGCAACCATTCAGTTATTAGCACCGTTTCAATCCCTGATAGGGATTTAGGTTAATTGCGGCTGATGCTTTTGGCATGGGTTTTGAACAAGCTACTTTAGTTTCAATCCCTGATAGGGATTTAGGTTAATTGCGGCATCGGTCTCAGTTCAGCCTTGACCACCGGATTGTTTCAATCCCTGATAGGGATTTAGGTTAATTGCGGCTTGTATCCATTTGCGCGTAAAAATTCTGCTTCGAGTACAAAAGCGAGTTTCAATCCCTGATAGGGATTTAGGTTAATTGCGGCGCTGGAGATTGGGTTCTTACATAACAGCAACCCTAGGTTTCAATCCCTGATAGGGATTTAGGTTAATTGCGGCTAGATCCGCTAGTGAAAGGCGCTACGGTTGCAAGTTTCAATCCCTGATAGGGATTTAGGTTAATTGCGGCTTTTCGAGACAGTGATTGATCGGCGTCTCAATGTCTACGTTTCAATCCCTGATAGGGATTTAGGTTAATTGCGGCGATTGCCTACAGGAGTAAGTTTAGTCCCCGGAATGTTTCAATCCCTGATAGGGATTTAGGTTAATTGCGGCGGCCGATCGGCGGGTCGATCGATATCGGCACGGATCAAGTTTCAATCCCTGATAGGGATTTAGGTTAATTGCGGCTAGCCCTAGCAGGGTAAGGCACAGAAGCGCCAAAGTTTCAATCCCTGATAGGGATTTAGGTTAATTGCGGCTAACAAATTTCTCTCAAATTCCGCAACAGCAGCAGTTTCAATCCCTGATAGGGATTTAGGTTAATTGCGGCCGCGAGCAAGGGATTTTAACCCAGCAAAAATTGGTTTCAATCCCTGATAGGGATTTAGGTTAATTGCGGCACAGCTTTCAACAGCGGAAACGGCGGTCCTTTTGCGGGAATGTTTCAATCCCTGATAGGGATTTAGGTTAATTGCGGCGTGTATTCCCTTTTGTTACGGTCTGTCAGCCAAGGATTTGTTTCAATCCCTGATAGGGATTTAGGTTAATTGCGGCTATTCCTGAACCACTAGAATAGGTGTAATATCTGTTTCAATCCCTGATAGGGATTTAGGTTAATTGCGGCTTAGATTTTGCAATGCTGCACAATTCCTTGGTTTCAATCCCTGATAGGGATTTAGGTTAATTGCGGCTTAATTATTGGGGGAATTCCCGATCGCTTTTGCTGGTTTCAATCCCTGATAGGGATTTAGGTTAATTGCGGCTAGATGAGTTTGTCACTCAGATTATTTGTATTCTATGTTTCAATCCCTGATAGGGATTTAGGTTAATTGCGGCCATTTGTGCCGAAAGGCATTATCGACAGCCCATCGGTTTCAATCCCTGATAGGGATTTAGGTTAATTGCGGCGCGCATCAATGTCATTTAGTGCGTACCTGGCCCGTTTCAATCCCTGATAGGGATTTAGGTTAATTGCGGCGACGTTTTTTCGGTCGCGCATTTCTCCGATAGCTGGTTTCAATCCCTGATAGGGATTTAGGTTAATTGCGGCTCGGCCTCCGTCTGTTCTGTGAATTCTAAATCGTAGTTTCAATCCCTGATAGGGATTTAGGTTAATTGCGGCTATCTACCGCTCCAGGCGCGGCATCTGGCGGGCAAAAATCAGTTTCAATCCCTGATAGGGATTTAGGTTAATTGCGGCCATAGCATAATGAATACCAAGCCAACACATATAGAATGTTTCAATCCCTGATAGGGATTTAGGTTAATTGCGGCGCTCTTCTGAGTCTAAGTTCATTAAATTACTTCCTACACTTCAGTTTCAATCCCTGATAGGGATTTAGGTTAATTGCGGCGATGATTAGTGCCGGATGTCTAATTTTGGCTATTCAAGTTTCAATCCCTGATAGGGATTTAGGTTAATTGCGGCGTCAATTGCCAACTTGCGTGATTTGACATCAGGGCGAGAGTTTCAATCCCTGATAGGGATTTAGGTTAATTGCGGCACCACTTTCGATTTTTGCAAATCGCCGCTGCTTTCTTGGGTTTCAATCCCTGATAGGGATTTAGGTTAATTGCGGCTCGATCGCGATTGTCTGCGCTGTAATTTCAGGTCTGTTTCAATCCCTGATAGGGATTTAGGTTAATTGCGGCGTGAGGTTTCCAAATCCCGCAGCAACAGCTTATGAATGTTTCAATCCCTGATAGGGATTTAGGTTAATTGCGGCTCGTTCCGCGAACACCACCTCGGCTTGCCCGACAAAGACGACGTTTCAATCCCTGATAGGGATTTAGGTTAATTGCGGCGCTTGCTCGGAATAGGGTCTTTGACACCGTTTCGTTTCAATCCCTGATAGGGATTTAGGTTAATTGCGGCCTAGAGTGAATCCCCAGAAATAAAACTATGAAGAAGCGTGTTTCAATCCCTGATAGGGATTTAGGTTAATTGCGGCTAGCTTTTGCAGTGTTTGCAGAGCTACTCCTCCAAAGTTTCAATCCCTGATAGGGATTTAGGTTAATTGCGGCAGAAAAATTGAGGGTATACGTTGTTGTCAGTTTGGGAAAGTTTCAATCCCTGATAGGGATTTAGGTTAATTGCGGCCAACAGCTCTTCAACTTGTGCTTTAAGGGCGGCATGTTTCAATCCCTGATAGGGATTTAGGTTAATTGCGGCAAACGGTCGATGCGTGAAGCTATTCATAGACCGCTTGCCGGTTTCAATCCCTGATAGGGATTTAGGTTAATTGCGGCATCAAATGCGGCAACCTGTGAAACCGACACCACAACTGTTTCAATCCCTGATAGGGATTTAGGTTAATTGCGGCTTGAGTAAAGATTTAGCAGGTAGTTTGCAGCGTTGACGTATTGTTTCAATCCCTGATAGGGATTTAGGTTAATTGCGGCCAGCCACCCCCACATCAGCGGCACTTTCTCTCCAGTTTCAATCCCTGATAGGGATTTAGGTTAATTGCGGCTTCAAGAACGACGGTTGCTAATTGAATTTAAGGAAAAGTTTCAATCCCTGATAGGGATTTAGGTTAATTGCGGCTTTAGTGTTTTCTAGTTGGTTTTCTGCCATTAATTCAAAGTTTCAATCCCTGATAGGGATTTAGGTTAATTGCGGCCCGAAACGGGCAAAAACTCGGCGGTACGGTAAAGTTTCAATCCCTGATAGGGATTTAGGTTAATTGCGGCTTTACACAGCATCGCGCAATAGCAAGTCTCACAGATCGTTTCAATCCCTGATAGGGATTTAGGTTAATTGCGGCATGGGGCAACTGTTAGATGAAATCATACAAATGTTTTGCCTCGTTTCAATCCCTGATAGGGATTTAGGTTAATTGCGGCTCGAGTTAGCCCGACAATGGCAGCAATTGATTTTTGTTTCAATCCCTGATAGGGATTTAGGTTAATTGCGGCCAATTTTCATAGGTTAAAATTCTCCGGGGGGAATGTTTCCGGTTTCAATCCCTGATAGGGATTTAGGTTAATTGCGGCACCGGGACAGTGAGCGCTGCTTTTAGTGAAATTGACGTTTCAATCCCTGATAGGGATTTAGGTTAATTGCGGCGCACGGGAAAAGGTTAGCAAGAATATTTGTCCAATTTATGTTTCAATCCCTGATAGGGATTTAGGTTAATTGCGGCGCTATCGAGCACGGCTGGCAGTTGAGCAGCGGCGAAGTTTCAATCCCTGATAGGGATTTAGGTTAATTGCGGCTAGTTTAGGTTTTGGTTCTCCACCCAAAAAGCCAACACCGTTTCAATCCCTGATAGGGATTTAGGTTAATTGCGGCTTTTTGTTACCGCAACTGAGGGTAACAATTTGTGTTTCAATCCCTGATAGGGATTTAGGTTAATTGCGGCACAAAGGCTTTCATAGCATTGCAACAATTGCAGCCGTTTCAATCCCTGATAGGGATTTAGGTTAATTGCGGCCGCCCGTTCCACAAGCCTTGCTGTATTTGGTTTTCAAGGTTCAGTTCCGTGAATCTAAAACAAAAGTACCATCCCAGCCTTTGACTTGTCAATAGCAAATTCTTCTTCCTCACTCCAAAACCTTATCCTGTAAAGCTTTCACAATTTCCGTGAATCGTTTTTTCAGACTGGGGGCATCAAACTCTTGCTGGACATGAGTTTGAGCCGAAAAATTTGATACCCCTATTTTAACACCTACCGATTCACGGAAACTAGGCAAAAAATATTGTACGATCGACTGGCACTACCCCACCAATACGTTCGATCTTACCCTGACAGCACGCGCACAGCGGAAAAAACAAAATACTGTCTTCGTTGGGTTTGATGACTTTGTTCAGGCGCGATCGCAACTTAGCATACTGAGTCTCGCTCAAATCAGCACACTCGAACACACTGTACTGCATCCACTGCCCGTAAGACTTGAGCATTTTGTGAATCTTTGTCCGGCGCTTGTCTTCCGAAATATCGTAAGAAATCAGAACGTGCATATCTAGTACAAAACTAAAGGTGGATATTTGTCAATCTCGCCCATCAAATATTTCGCCAACAGCCGCCCTTGAATTTCAAAAGCTTCTTGATAGGTGCACTTGCGTTTCAAAACAGGATGCTTAAACTCAGATTGCTTTTTCTTTTCATACAACTTCAGAAACTCTTTCCGTCCCGTTTCCGACAGTCGCACCACATTACTCAGAGGTTCCACAGTAAAATCATTCGGCGTCAGAATCCGGCGGTTAATCGCATTCAAAATGATACTGTCAGCTACCAAAGGGCGGAACTCTTCCATCAAATCAAACGCTAAACCCACGCGGCCGTAGCGCTGCAGGTGAAGGTATCCTAAATAAGGGTCAAATCCCACAATATTAATCGCGCTTTGCACATCGTGACGCAGCAGCGTGTAAGCAAAATTCATCAAAGAATTCACCGGATCGGTAGCTGGGCGGTGTCGCGGTTGAAACACAAAACCTTCGGCACGAATTAATTGGTTGAAAACCCTGAAATATGCCGCACTTCCAGCACCTTCCTGTGCGCGCAAAGAGTCTATATTGTCAGTTTTGTCAAGTTTGGCGATCGCATTGGAAATCTGCATAATTGCCGAAGCTAAATTGATTTCCGAATGTTCCCGCTGAGTTTGAGATAAACTGGTGCGATAATTCTTCAATTTACCCCGAATAAAACCCCGGACAACATGAATAGCTTGGGGAGTTTCCCCCGCCGCTTTCCACTGAGCATTGCGAACAAAAATGTTTTTACTTAATTCCGGTTCCAGCTTGCCCAAATAGTGACCCGTATCGGTGATAAAAGTCAGAGGAATTTTCCGTTGTAGCAATTCTGCGATCGCCGCCGGGGAAATAGTCGCCCGTCCCAAAATCACCACTCCATCTAAATGAATCAAAGGCACATCTTGTAAAATTTGATTCTTTGCCTTGACATTCAGCCGTTCATCTGTTTTGCCAATAAACACATCATCTTGATTGATGTACAGTGTTCCCATGATTGACTCCTAAATTTGTAGTTTGGATTAATTAGCTTCTTGATAGCGCAGGACTTTCTCAGCAGCGTGCGGCAAACATTGCTGATAAAGGCTGCAACCTTGACAGCGTTTGCTATAATTAGGTCGAGGCATACTGCCTGTTTGCAGCAAAATTTGGATAGCGGTGATAGTGGCGATCGCTTCTTGTCTCAATTGCTCAGAAATCTCCACTGATTGCCGCTGATGCGACTGCGCGTAATACACATATCCAGTCGCAATAGTTTTCCCCGTCATCTCCTCTAAACAAAGCGCTTGGGCGCAAACTTGCAACTCGTCGTTATCCCATTCCCCCTTCCGTCCCCGCTTGTATTCCACCGGATAAATCTCACCCTCCGCCGACTCAATCAAATCCGATTTCCCAATCAGTTTGTAGCGCTCAGATTTCAGCCAAATCGCCCGAACCTGCCAAGTTTCATCGCGATTAATCTCGCCCATCGTGTGGACGCGATCGTGCAAACTCGTCCCTTCTATGGTATACTGATTGTCCGCAAATTCACCCGCACAAAACATCAGCCAGCAGCGGTGAGGACAGTAAGAATACTGGTTGAGAGATGCGATAGAAATGTAATCAAAATCGTTCATAGTTTTGATGATTTGTAGGAGATTAGTAATTGGAATTAGCAACAGGCAAGATGCCTGTTCCACAAGAGTTTAGTGTTATTGTGGGGTGGGCATCTTGCCCGCCCTGGAATTCCGGCATCTTGCCCGCCCTCAAAATCCGTTTAACTCTTATTAACAACAATCCGCCGAGTCATTCCCATCCCCATCGGAGTTTTCCTCCCCACCCCGCAGTAAACAGCAAAATCAGCCAAAGCGTTAATTTGCTTAATCGCTAAAGGCTCCACATCTCCCAAAATCCGATAACTAACCTCCCCAACCATGCCGACAAAATCGCTTTGATAGTTAGTCAATTTTTCACTTTTGATATTGACAAAAGTCGAAAAAAGTGCATCGAATGACTGATCGGGAATTGCGATCGGGCTGTACTTATTCCAGCGACTGAGGAGACTGTTAAAAACGCAGTCTCTAGTAGGAATCACCGAATCAAATTTTCCCTGTCGAAAGGTAGTAGGAGTCGCAAAACTGAAGGCAATTAAGCGATTAGTTTCCGAAGCGCGATCGTACAATTGAGAGTAATCGCAAGCATTAGCCCAAGGCTGATCTACTTGGGGCGTTCCCAGAATCTTAGTAATCATCAAATCGGCGGGGCCCAAATGCCACGGCTTCGAGGGATTGAGATTCAGCCAAAGATTAGTTAATTTGCCGAATAGAGTGTCATCAAGCAGAGTAATCCGCCACCAACAGAGGGTATGTTCTGGAATCGGTTCTGTGTGTTCCCATTGCAGGAAATGGTGTTTTTTGAAAGGGCATTTTTTAGTTTGCAAAGGGCTGAGGGTGAAGGATTTTTGGGCGGTGGCATCGTGGAGGCGATCGCCGAGTTTTTTGTCAACGGAGCTCACGAGGGTGAGGAAGAGGGCGTGCAGGTGTCTTCCGGTGAGGTATCCGGGGGGAATTGGGGCCAGGGGGAGGATGTTGAGGACGAGGCTGTGCGGCATAATTTAAACTACCCAGAATTCTTGATTGTCAGGACATCTTAAGGCAATGCCAGCGGAGGCGATCGCCAAAATTCCCGATAAACTTGGAAAAAATGTATATTCTTGTTCGTTAGCAAAGCTATCTTTGACCGTAATCGGATAGCATTCGATTCCTTGTTTTCTGAGTTTGAGAATTGCCCAGCGATTTTTGCGGTGTTCTCGGACAATGACACCGGGCATTAAGGGCGGTGTAAGCTGGGAAATTAACGCTGTGGGACGGACGTTATCGCCGATCGTCCGTTCGATCGTACAATTTTTAAAAGCATACAGTTTGCAAAGATAGTTGTTCGCAAAATCTTCTAAATCTGCAACTTGCAAGGCAAATTTGAGTCCGTAAGTTTCGGTGGCGCGATGGGTAAGCACAATCCCATTTTCATCTGAGGCAAATTCAAAAAATCTCAGCAGGTGAATCGGATCGAGATTGGTTTCGCCGACTTCATCGAGTAAAAAGTTTTTGGGGTCATAAATTTTGACATTTTCAAACAAGCTTTCTCGAAATTTGAAAAGTGGCGCATAACTGGTTTTGAGAATTGTCGCGTATTCTTTCAACTCTTCGGCGACTTTTTGGTTTTTGCGGATTTTTTCCTCAACTAATTCGATTGACTTTCTCCCCGAATCGATTTCTGCCCAATCTTCTGGATAGTTTGCTTGCATAAAACTGATGACGCAGTTTTGACCACCTTTAATGTATTGCCACTCTTTTTGAATTTGTTTGATAGTAGACTTGGCTACATTTTCGGCACCTTGCAATACCTTCATCCGCCGCCGATAAGAATTCCAATCTCGCTTGCCTCCCAAGACTATTTGCATGGTTTGATAAAGCTGCATAACTAAACTTGCTTCGGGCAAATTTTCCAGCAAAGTTTCCAGTTCCAGTAAGGGTTTGGCAATTTCTAGAAAAGCTTCGGAACGCCAGTAAATGTCGAGAAAGGGACGCTTCATGCAGTCTAGACTTTCTAACATTTCCGTCAGGGTTTTGCGTCCACCGGAACAGTCAAGTTGTTCGATGCCTTGTTCCCAAGCGCGATCGGGTAAATAGGCGATCGCCTCAGAAGGAATTTCGGTTTGCGTTCTCCCTAAAACCCTTCCGACACGCCCGATGCGCTGCCAGAATGAAAAGCGATCGCGCGTGGAAAAAATCAACCAATCGAGATTTTGCCGGGGTGTTTCTTTCTCCCGATCGAAGTTGAAGCCCACATCGACGGTACTCGTAGCTAGAATCACTTGTTTTTGGGCGGCCAGCGGGCGTTCTTCCTTGGGTGTATCCCCCGTAATCCGCCCGCAGAAATCGGCAAATCCCCGATCGCGCAATTGGTCAGAAATGCGGCCTAGGGTATCTTTGGCATCAAGAATTACTGCCCCATTTTGGTCAGGATTTTCTCTGAGTCGCCGCAGAACTTCTTGGACAATTTCTGCGATCGTAGTTTCTTTATCAACCTGCTTGCGAATTTCTAGATTGACTTCAGTTTGAGAAGGACGTAGATAACTAATTTGACTCTTACCGTCAATTCGAGCAATTTTTACCCCATTTTTTCCTAAGACATTTAGGGCTTCTTCACAAGCAGGTTCTGGCGTTGCCGTCAAGAGAACAATTTTTCGATTGTACTGAAAGTAGCCAAACTCTTTAGATAAAGCGAGATAGAAAAACAAGCTAACTAATTGTTTGGCATCATATAGGTGAAATTCATCAAAAATTACAGTCGAGAAACTGCTGTAAAATTCACTGGCAATATTTCCGCGATCCTTTGGATCGTATTGAAAAAATGCAGCGTAGTAGAAAATATCCGGGTTGGTCACCAGCAAAATTGGTCTACCGCCACCGCATTCGGGAAAAATAGTTGCAGGTTCGCGCAAAACATTATAGATTTTTTCCCCTGAACGTTTCGCAACGCGATCGTCTGGCCAGGAATGGACTTGTCTAGCAGAAGCAGCTTTTACGATATGAGGTAAACCAGCATCCCGAACAAATTTTTCGGCGGCTTCAGTTTGTTGGTCAATTAAGGCATTTGTTGGCGCAATATAAATAGCATTGCGCTGAGAATTGTGCAGTAAAACACTCAATCCGGCTTTTGTTTTTCCCGTTCCCGTCGGTGCGAGGTCAAGAATGATATCATTATTTTTGGCAGCTTCCCAAACATCGACTTGATGCTGCAAGGCTTGTCCCATAAATTCCAATGGTTGAGGCAATTGGGGGCAGGCAGAAATGCTTGCTGGTTCGAGTTTAATTTTCAGATTATCCATTGTTATTTCCACCACAAAATTCAATGTTAGCTGGGAGAATGAAATTGCCGGCTTGCAGCGCCTCACCGCGAAACGAAAGATTTTTCAATAACGATGCGGGCGGCATCGAAATTAAGTCGAAAGCGAGGAGTTCAATATTTGCAGGTAAGTCGGCGGCGCTGAGATAAGTATTGCAGCGATAATCGCCCCTCGGAAGTTGCACAACATCGAGTTTTTTCACGATTTCAACGCGGACTTTGCTGGTAAATTTGCCGACGCGAATATATTCGGGCAATTCGCGATCGCCAAATACCAAAGTTTGAAACCGATTTCCCCGTTCGATAACTCGCAATCGCCCTGTTTGCGGGAAGTTGCTAGGGCGATAGGTACTGGGTTTTTTCCCCGTTCTACTGAGGGGTAAATCTTCGCGCGCTGTGGCCACTCTGTTATTTGTCATCGCATACCAATAGGAGTCAGAAAGGGCGTTAAACCGCTCAAATCGGAACGATAAAGTACCGCCAGCAGGCCATGCGGGGAGGATATAGCTATTACCGGAAAGGGGCGTTAAATCTTCTATATACCGAGGTCTGCTGGTGTCTTGTCCGGTGAGGCGATAGGGCGATCGCGCCCAGCCTAAAGCATAGGCTAGTGCATAATTGCCGATCGCCCCTTCGGTATAGTAAGTATCGGACAATTCTCGCGATGCAAAAAACACAGGTTCGGCGCACCAGAGTTCGATTAAGCGTGCCGTGGAATGTGTCAAAATGGAGTTGGATGGGTTTTGAGTCATAAATTAAGAAGGATGGATTAAGAATATGGTTGCCCGTCAAAATTCAGGCTATCTTTCTCCAGAAAAGTATCTGCAATTAGAGGAAACCAATTCGGTTAAACATGAATACAGGCAGGGCGATGTGTACGCAATGGCAGGGGCAAGTAATACTCACGTCTTGATTGCAGTAAATCTTGGTACGCTCTTAAGAAATCGTTTGCGTGGGAGCGGATGTTTGCCCTACCTTTCCGATACCAAAGTTCGGATTGAGACGATTAACACCTATTACTATCCAGATATTGCGGTTACTTGCGATCGTCGGGACAGAGAGTTTAGCAATTTCTTGCGCTATCCCTGTTTGATTGTGGAAGTTTTATCTGAGACAACAGAAGCATTCGATCGCGGGGACAAATTTGCAGATTACCGCAATTTAGAAACCCTGCAAGAATATGTCCTCATCAGCCAAACTCGCATCCAAGTCGATGTTTTTCGCCGCAACGAGTTCGGACAGTGGATTCTCTATCCGCATATAGCAGGAGATACAATTCATCTAGCTAGTATTGACTTTTCTTGTGCGATCGAGGATTTGTATGAAGATGTAGAGTTTTCTCCTGTTTCGTAATTGCAGGAAAGGCGAAAGCCTTTCGCCCTTCCTACAATCGCTATTCTTCTGATTTTTTACCCTTTCCTTTCTTCCCACCTCCCTCACTCTTCACTTTCCGCCAAGGTGCATAGGATTCATCGAGGCGTTTGAGGAAGGTTTCTTGTTCCGGTAGTGACCAATGGCGATCGACATCGGCAATCAGCGCGTCACATTCTGCTGGGGAAAGCTGCATCGAAATGCCTCGTTTATTTGTCCAAGTGCCGATTATTTCCTGAGTTGCATCTACTAAAGATGCGGTTTTTAAAGGATGTTCTAGGGCCGTATTTTTGGCTTTCAGCTTGTCATAAATTCCTTGTACCAATTCTAGGGAACTCGGCAGTTCGGCAATGCCGCCAAATACACCGAGAATTTGATTGTCCATGCGTCCGACGCGGCTGGAAACGGCACCGTAACGAGTTGTTAATAAAATGTTGCCGAAGGTGTAGCGCAGTTCGTCAGCGGTGACATCTTTGAGGGTGACAATATCGAGGAAGTGAACCCCAGGCTTGATGTATTCGCTGGTATTGAGGGCCGTCGAAGCGTTACCTTTTTCATCGCGCATCGTTCCGGTTTCAAAGATAGCATTGATGGTGCGATCGGCAATTAGTTCTGTCGAATGCAACACGCTAAAGGCATCCTCTGTCCACACCCTGCTTTTTTGCGCCCCTTCTCCACCCGCTGCGAAGCCGTAGAGGAAGCAATCAACGCACATTTCACAAGGTGCATTGGTATTGAGAGCACAAATTGCATCGTTTTTTGCAGTATAGAGAAGATTGTGCGATCGCAAAAACTCTCGTCCTTTCCGTCGTTCCGGTGCAACTTGTTTGCGTTTTGTCATCACCAACCGAGGAATTGATTCGGTATCTTCAATGCCAGCTTGCACGTATTCATTACACATCGGTTCGCCCGTTCCCTCTGTCCGAAAAATGGTTTCCGATTGCGTGGTACGAAGGACAACAATCCCGATGGTGCGGCCTTTGGGGAAGTTTTCGTAGCTAGGTGCGAGGAAGGGTTGCAATTTTGCGATCGACATTTTCAATTCTCCTAGTTGTTTGCAGATGTGGATTCAGATTCGGTTTTTGATTCAGTTTTTGATTCTTTCTGTGCTTCTTTAACAAAGAATAAGTAAGCAGCTTCAAGAGTTTTGCGATCGATCAATAAGCGGTCAGCCCGTTCATGATAAACTTCTTGAAAAAGCTTTCTCAGGACGTGATAGTAATTTTTAATTTGCTCCTCCCGCTCTTGACTGATTTGTGACTGTTTTAGAATTCTTGCCAAGCGAATGCGATACTCTTGGATGAGTGCAGCAAAAATAACATCCCAAGACATATGAGGTTTTCGGGATCTCACCGCTTGTAAGAAAGCGGTAAAAGGTTCTGTTTGGGAAGTACGTTTATACGAACTTCCCCGTAAGTTATACTGGGCGGCAATTTGTGCAGCTTCCATCATGTACTGTTTAATTACTTCGTGTTCTTCTGACATCAAACTCTCCAATAAAGTATTCAAAGGTTCTTTTATCCGAGACCAAACTGCCTCCAAATTGGGGTCATCTTGTTCCCGCAGCAGCCAGCGCAGCAGGACGTAATAGAAACTCAGGGGACGAGTTGCCGCCCGCGCCAAGTCATACAAACAGTCATCTTTTTTCTGAATACTTGCCACCGAAATTGCTAGCTTTCCGATACAGCGCAGCCGTTCTAAAACTTGCTCTGCCGTGACTGCAGTGCGCCGTTCTTCCTTGGATAAATGACCGTTTCGCCGATACTGGCCGCTGCCTAATAGTGGCTGCAAAGATGACGGAATTCCCTCAACTTTTCCGAAAAAATCCCAAGTTGGTTCGACTTCCAGATTGGCACCCAAAACAAAGGGAAAACCAAACTCAAATTCCAAACTCATTTCCAACGCCAATCTGAGCGATTTTAGCAACGCCACCGAGTTATTAACTTCTCCCCACAGCACGGGAATAGTCACTGTTGAGTTAATAAATTCAGGACGTTTTGGCAGTGCCCAGCCAACCATCTTATTGGATTGAAAAACTATCTCGTTTTCGCGGTAAAGTTTAATTTCGTCAACTGTTACTGTCCCATCTTCATTCTTGGCTGCGGTATTTCTCAGAAAATTTTGCCAAATTGTTCTGAGTTCAACACTCGATCCTTTTGGCAGGGCAAAGTGAAGATATAGCGGGTCTTGTTTGACAGAGTTCGGGAAATTTGCACCAACCGCCATCAACTGATAACCCAATGCCGATAAGTTATCTGCCCGCCGTTTGGGTTCAGCAATCATGCCGCCGGGAAGGCGATTGGAAAAAGCTTGGACTTTGGTTCCCGGTGGCATTTTTGGGGAACTCAATTCGCCGATTTGTAGCGAAGTCGTCCCCAAGGAACAGCGCTGGCGCGGGTTAGCTTCAATGTAGGCTGTGAGTTCGTTAAAGCCTTGCCAATTGGCTGGTGTGGAAAAGTTGAGCAGTTGTCGAACGGCATTTACCAATTCTTCAGATACGTCTACCTCTTCGGCTTTAGCGCGCAGTTGAAATGAGTCTTCTAAGGTGGCAAATACCTTTTCTAACTTCTGTTCGCGATCGCCCTCGATGGATTTGGCCGCAAACAAACAGCGTCCGTACTGCGCGTTAAACGGTTCCAATGCTGCCCGCTGTTCTGGGGATAATCCGACTTGCGTTGCAATTCGATCCCAAACCTCCTTGGGGCTGAGTTCGGCGGCCCGATAGCTGAGGTAAGCGGTTTTTAGTCCTTCTGAAATGGCAAATTCATCGGCATTGGAAACTGGATGCAAGCCGACAGCAGCGGCTGCGGTAACGGCATTTTCTCCAGCATCTCCGCCATATTTGTCAATATCCTTGGCGACTTTTTCGACTTTGTAACCGCTGGCTTTTTTTACCAGTAACTTATCTACTTCGTCTAAAGTTGCTTCGGGATTTTGTTGGATGGCTTGCGGGTCGATTTTGATGCCGTCTTTGGTGGCGTTCACGAGTTGTTCGACGTTGCTGCTAAAGACGCGATCGATCTTTTTTTGCCATTTTTGAGCAATGATTGGGCTTAAATCGCCGTCGGGAAAGGCTGCTCCGACAAAAATTTGACCGTTGGGATCGATCGCCAAAGTATGCAAATTGCGATCGTGCAAAACCTCTTCACAAGCTGACAGCAACAGTGAAGTTAAATAACCTCGGTCTTCGGAAAGAGTGACATGAAACAACTTACTGTCACGCTGCAATGCAACGGTTAACTCGGTTTCAACTTTGCGAATGCGCTTATTTTCCTCAATTCCTAAGTCAAATAAGTCGCCCCCAATCAACATCGCGGCCCAACGTTTAATATTGGGGTCTTCAGGCAAAAAACGCATTCCATCGCTGGCGCTGTGGCCAGAATGGCGTTCTATCAGGCGGCGGACGAGTTCGAGTTCGGACTCGGTTTGGGCGAATTGGGTAACGCAGGCGCGATCGAGTTGTTGTAGCAAAAAAGGGCGATCGCGTGCTAATGCTTTAACGTTCCGTTTATCATTTTTATCTGTCAGCTTATTCAAATCGTGAACGGCAGTCGCGGCCAGAATACAAGCGCGTTTGTCATCGGGAACTCCGGCAATTTTGCTAACCGTTAAAACGAACTGACAAGCCGAATCGAGGTGTTCGGCAAGGGTGCGTCCTTGGCGGGTGCCATACTGTGCGTGATTGGTATGCAGTTCGTACAGTTTCGGACGGATTTCCCTAAAGTAGCGGTGGTCTAAAGTTTGAGGTTCTTCGTCAAAAAGCGAATTTTTGATTGACATAATTTCGCCCTAATAAATTCATTGAATACGAAAAAGTTTAATCTCTTCTTTTTGTTTGGAGTAATTCTTCAATTTTCATACTTTGCATTATTCTGTTTCCTCTGGTTCAATGGGTTGATATTCCTGAATTGCACCCTGTCGAATAATCCACAATTTCCCAAAAACCTCTGCTTGCTGTAATCCGAGAATTAATGTTTCTATTGCTTCTCTCCACTCGGTAAAATTGGCACGAGGCGTTAGCCGAATTACAACAATTCCCGCATACTCAGATGGATTAAACCGCATTCGATTGCCAAAACCGCGATCGGCAGTAACTAAACATCTTTCCTCTTGATGGCAAACATTAATAAGTTCCACATCGGGTGCTGAAGTCAAACCTTCACTTACGACTGTTTCTACGTCATGCCCTGCCAAACGTAAAAAGGTGATAACGCGAACATCGACATTTTCATCTAGTTTTAGCTTCACGTTGCTGCTTCCTCCTTTTTTCCTAATGGAATTTCGGCATAATAATCTCGCGTTACTTCAGCAGCATAAGCAATACAAGCGAATACATCTTCTCTTTCTATGCTGGGATATGCTTCTAGAATTTCCTCAACAGCCATTCCTCCAGCTAGGTAGTCAAGGATTAGGGAAACCCAAATCCGATGGCCGCGAATACAAGGTTTTCCAAAACAGATATTTGGATCGATCGAAATTCGGGACAGTAGATTATCTCTAGTCATTGGTCTTCCTCCAGATTTCACGTAATTCCTTTAAACAAATCCACTGGTCATTTTTCTTAACCTCGATGTAGTCCCAACCATTAGCTGAACTGCCATTTAGTTTTTCTGCCAATGGACTCGGTTGATCGAAATCTTCTCCGTCGTAAACAATGGTTCCTCTGATAGAGATTTCCAGGCTATTGATATACTCACGACCTAACTTTTTTGCCACAGGCCGCTTCAGTTTGACTCGCACAGGCATTCCTCGCTTGGTGATACCGGCATCAAATAGTTGAGTTAGTTTGACACGGGAGTTGTCTGCTTTCTCCTCTGAAGTCTGACTGGCAAGTGCCAAATCGAGAGTTAACTGAGTCGGTGATGTCTCTGGCTGACTGGACTGCTGGCGAACTGGTACTTCGGGCTGTAACGTATTTGTCTTCAGGTATTGAGGCAGCCAGTCGAGAAACGAAGTCCTTAGCAGTTCAGGCATCTGAGAGATGTCGCTGTCGTTGAGATGAATATCCATAAGAAGTCTGTTGAGGTTGTTCCCATCGTGCCATCCTCTCCAGTGAAATGTCAAGTTGTTGCTGTAGCCTTATGATACGCGCCTTGCTGTAGCCTTGAGTTTGACGGGCGAGCAAAATCGTGTATCCTATATCTATGGAGAAAGGTTGCAGTTCAGTGCTGCACTGGTAGAAATACCTAAATACCTCTCAGGGATTGAAACGCTGTCGCCTTATGATGTCGGGCAAAACCCTTTCTCCTCAATCTTTTCAACATATCCACTACGCTGAATATCGCTGATATCAATGAAAAGGCGTATAGGCAAAACCTTTTTTGTTCATCCAAACTTGTGCGCCATGCGGAGATAAAACTCCCCTTCTAGATCGTCTTTACACTTCTCCAGAATGACTAAATTGTGCGTCCAACCAATTTCTGCAACCATTGGTTGCAGTTTTTCATTTTGACTGTACGTGGTGTAAAAGTTGCGCTATTCCAGATATTACGGGTCGAAAATCCACTAATACCTGGAAACTCAGCCTGTAAATCTTTTGCCAGTTGTTCGACTACTGATAAGGAAGTCGATCGGGAAGCTGCGAAGCAATTTCCTGAATTTCAGTCAGCTTTGGAGAAATTTGGAGCATAGTTAACCTTTGTTAGGTCTATGGTTTGTACTTGCACTATAATTATAGTGGCATCTAAAACCAAATTTGTCAAGTATATACTTATACTTTATTGATGATCCGCAAAAAAGAGACAATTACACTGTCAATTCCTGCCGGAACCAAAGAGCAGCTAGAGGCGATCGCCCTTCGCCTCGGTATCAAGTGGGGCAAAAGTCCCAGTGTATCTGGGTTATTGGTCGCGATCGCCCAACAAAAAATCGAAGTGGGCGAACCCTTTACCCTCAATTCAGTGCAGGTACAATCCTTGAACAAAGCCGTCAAATTCCTCAACGACTCTGGCGAAGTCGAAGCCGCCCAGATCGTCATGGCATTACTTTTGGACAAAGCCAATCTAGAAACCCCTTTCCGGCAAAAGTTGCTCGAACAAGTCAACCAAACTGCCGAAGCGTGGCGGCTTCGACTCAATCAACTGATTGACGATCGCCAACCGTTCAGGCTGTTTTACCAGTCAGGCAAAGACAAAGTGAGCGAATTTACTGCCCGCAGTGCCAAAATTCGCCTCTACGACAAGCGCCTGTACCTAGAAATCTGGTGCGACGATGCTGACTCCAGAGAAATCCCGGAATTAGCTCACAATCGGTGTTTGCGCTTAGACAAAATTGTTAACTTGTTACCTGCAAGTGAAAAATGGCGCGAAACCATAGACTATCTAGAATTACACTTACACTTTTTGAGAGGATTGGCTGGGAACTATGAATTCAAACCGGATGAAGATGTGGAAAATGAAATGGTGGGAGACGTGCGCCATGTAGTGAAGCGGGTATCCAGCCGATTCTGGCTGTTCCGAGAGGTGTTTCGGTACGGCAAAGACTGCGTGATTGTCTCGCCCCAGAATGTGCGCGATCGCTTCCAACAAGAACTGATCGACCTCTGCCGCCAGTACAACCTCGAAATCCGCGATTAGATCAAAAAAAAGCAGCCGGTAAAGGCTGCTTTGACAAAAAAACCGTTGTTGAGTTAGAGGAGAAAACTTTTAAATCGAATTCAAATTACCGCTGTTTCCACTCCTGCCTGAGTTTCCACTATTTTCATCTACCGCTGACTCACCTTGCCTTCAGAACAAAACTTCAAATCCCGATTAGAATGCTGCTGAAAGTTCGTTGACTACTTTCACTCGGCCTCTGAGCACCGCCCGCAGCAAGCGGTTGACACAGCCTCTGTCTTCGTCATTCAGAGAGTCATCGAAGGTGGCGGCCATCAAACCGTAGCGATCCGCCAGAGTCAAAACGCCTGTATCGGTTACAGAAGCGAGGATTTCAGAGATAGCGCCGGGGAGGAGTTGTACGGGGTGCATGGCAGTGCGGTTGAATTCGATATATTTATCATCTTCTGGTTTCCTCAAAAGATCGGTGATATTAATAAGGCCGCGAATGTGATTCTCTAGGGTGAAAGCAAGTGATCCGAGTAGAGTAAAGTTGTGACTTGGGTCACAGGGTCACAGGTGGCTGCAGGCAATTTCATCCCGCGCCGATTTTTGGGTAGGACGTGGGGCTGACGGCATTTCGCTAAAATGATCGTTAATCCCCCAACCAGTTTAATTTTTACCCCTGTACCGAAAATGCTTGATTTTCTCAATCCCATTTTGGGCCGCAAGCCCGATCGCATCAAAGCCAATGTGGAAATCTATACTTGGCAAACCTGTCCCTACTGCATCCGCGCCAAAACTTTGCTGTGGTGGAAAGGCGTAAATTTCACGGAATACAAAATTGATGGCGACGAAGCCGCTAGAAATGCAATGGCCGATCGCGCTAACGGACGCCGCAGCGTGCCCCAAATTTTCATTAATAACCAACACGTAGGCGGCTGCGATGACATTCACAAACTCGATGGAGATGGACAGTTAGATCCGCTGCTAGCTCAACCAGCAGTTTAAATTAGTGTAGGTTGGGTTTCCTTCCACCGGCTCAACCTACAAATTTACAAATCTTTGGCAAATTTACTTAGATTATCTTGCCGCCATTTAGCATCGGCGCGCCTTTCTGTTTGCAATTCTAAGACGCGAATCCCGCTATGTGGCAAAAAACTTAATTTTTGTTTGAACTGTTCCCAATCCTCAATTACCTCGTGTTCCACCCCATAAGTTGCACACAACTGAGCAAAATTTATCTGCTGCGGCGTGGCAAAAAACTCTTCAAAGGGCGGGTCAAATTTGGCAACCGGCAACATTTCAAAAATTCCGCCGCCGTTGTTATTAATTAATATGATTGTCAGATGACCGACAAATTTATTTTTAATTAAAAAACCGTTTGTATCGTGCAAAAGTGTTAAATCGCCTGTTAGCATGATGCTGCTTTGATTGCGGTGAGCAACTGCCAACGCTGTTGATAATGTGCCGTCTATCCCGTTAGCGCCGCGATTGACAAAAGGTTTTATTTCTAAGTTGTTTGGCTTCCAGAAAAACTCGACATCTCGCACGGGCATACTGTTGGCAATAAATATCGATGTTCCTGGTGGCAAAATTTGGGAAAGCAGCCAGGAAACTTTGGGCTCGATTATGTTGTTAATTGTGGATAGTTTTTGGTCTATTGTTTGTCTGACTTGGGTTTCGGTGTTACGCCAAAGTTGGAGGTATTCGTTTGAGGGAGAGGTGAGAACCCCCCCTAACCCCCCCTTGCTAAGGGGGGGGACTTGAGTTGACTCGCCCTTGGTCAGGGGGGGGATTTGATGGGAGATATTAGTGGTAGCAGTGGCTAGATCCCCCCCTAACCCCCCCTTAATAAGGGGGGGGACTTGAGTTAATATAGTTGCGAGATTAGTTGCGATATTTTCTGGGGAGGTTCGCAGGTGAATTGTTTTGCCGTGTAGGGGATCGAAATTGTGGTGGCTGGGGTCGATTATGTAGCGTTTTGGTTGGGTTTTGTCTAGCCAGTTTCGCAGTTCTTTGCTTGTGGGTAAGTCTCCGATTTGAATGGCGATTTCTGGGGTTAATTTATCTGCTAGTTCGCGGTTTCGCAGGATTAAATCGTAGGTGGAAATTAGATAAGGATTGAGTTGGGCGTAGTTTCTGACTGGGGATAGTCCTTCTGCTAAAACTGGCCAGTTTAATAATTGGGAAATTTGGCCGATCGCACTACAGTATTTTTCAGCAAATTGAGGCTGTGCAACGCCTGCAATAATAATCCCTTTGCTGCACTTTTGCCACTGTTGCACTGTACTTTCTTCTCCCCCCCTTGTTAAGGGGGGGCTGGGGGGGGTAGAGCTTTCTCCCGCGAAAATGGGTTCTAATCCTGCAAAGAAATCTTCGGGATTAAATTCTGTTTCTAAAGCTTCTACGGCTATGTCTGGAACGGGTACAAGCGGGTCGCGAAACGGGATGTTGAGGTGGACGGGGCCCGGTGTTGGAAATTGCGATCGCTCCCAAGCATACACGATCGTCTGCCGCAGATAGTCTAGCATTCCTCTGGACGCAGAAGGTATCGCTAATTCGGCTTGCCAGTTGGGATAATTGCCGTATATTTTCACTTGGTCGATCGCTTGTCCGGCGTGACAGTCCCGCAGTTCTGGAGGTCGATCGGCGGTGAATATTAGCAGCGGAATTCGACTTTCTCTGGCTTCAATTATCGCCGGATAAAAGTTTGCTGCGGCGGTTCCCGATGTGCAAATTAGTGCGGTTGGCAAATAGGATTTTTTGGCAATTCCTAATGCAAAAAAACTCGCTGAACGTTCGTCGAGTATGGGAATAGTTTCTAGTTTTTTGTTTTGAGCAAAGGCTATTGTTAGCGGTGCCGATCGCGAACCGGGACAAATCACGGCGGTAGTTAATCCCAACCGCTGCAAAGTTTCTGCTAATACGGAAGCCCAGACGGTATTTGTGTTGCGAAAATCTATTGGCATTGCTAAACCTGAGTAGCTCAACTCTGTATTGTGCTAGGATATTATACTCAAATAATTGTCAGGATACATTTTTATGATTCTTGAGGCGGTTGTGCTTAATGTCAAATCTGGCTGTGAGGGTGATTTTGAGATAGCTTTTAGAGAAGCCTCCAGTCTGATATCGTCTATAGATGGATATTTATCTCACGAACTTCATCGCTGCACAGAAGTTCAAGGAAAATATCTATTATTGGTAAGATGGGAAAATTTAGAAGCTCATACAATTAGATTTAGGAATTCCGCTGAATATCAAGAGTGGAAAAGAATGCTTCACCATTTTTACGATCCTTTTCCCATCGTAGAACATTTTGAGGAGGTGAAAATTAAACATTAACACAGACTCAATCAATTAACTTGACAACTCTAGATCCTGCAAATTAGCTTAATTATTAGACTAAAGCATTTAAAAGTGGTTGTAATTTGAGCTGAATTTCTGCTAGTTCTTTTTCTGGTTCCGAACCGGCAACAATACCAGCACCAGCATAAAGTATAGCCCGATCGCCGTCGATTAAAGCCGATCGAATGCCGACGGCAAATTCGCCGTTTCCCCTGCGATCGATCCAGCCGAGGGGTGCTGCGTACAAAGAGCGATCGCAGCTTTCGCAGCGGCGAATTTGTTCGAGGGCAATATCTCTCGGCACGCCCGCTACCGCTGGGGTTGGATGCAGTTGAGCTAAAATCTTTAATAAATGAATATCAGGGGGAATTTGAGCTGTTATAGGTGTCCACAAATGCTGAATGTTTGATAGTTGCAGCAGTCTGGGCACTGGGGAAAATTTGGGGGTTATGCCGAGTTTAGACAGGCGATCGACAATAAAGTCAATCACAACTTGATGTTCGCGAATATCCTTCTCACTCTCTAGCAATCCTTGGGCTAATTTCGCATCTCCCGCCTCAGTTTTTCCTCTCGGTGCTGAACCTGCTAAAGCATCTGTTAATAACTGATTGTTGTGAATGCTAATTAAGCGTTCTGGACTAGCACCGATAAAATTTTGTCCTTTGCCGTTACTGGTTGAAAATACATAGCAATCTGGATAGCTGAGGCGCAAGTTGTTTAATGAATCTATTAAACTGAAAGGGGTTTGAGAAATCACATTGATTGCTTGGGATAAAACAATTTTACTAAAATATTTAGAGGCGATCAATTCTAAAGCCGACTTGACTGATGTTTTAAATTGAGTTGCATCATTGACGGGGATTTGTTTCAAAGATATCGAACTGTCGATCGCAGTTGTTAGTTTATGGTATTTGCGAGATTCAATTTTATCAAAGGTTTGCCAAATATTCTCAGCAATATTTTTAACGTTTCTATCTTTTTCTATGATGGCATTTGCGACGAGAATGCAGCTATCTTTCTGTCTGGTAATTTGCCATTTTGGTAAAAATATGGTGGCGGGCGGAAAGTAAGAATTAGCGGCAATGTTCTCATCAAAAAAAGCAAAGCTACAAAAAAAGTGAGGCCCGCTAAATGGCAAGCGTTCCGCACCAATGGTAATTGTATTGGCAAGTGTTGAACGAATAAAGTTTTGAGCTGCCACAAATCGATCGGTTCCTGCTACGGTGAGATGGATTGCCGAATCAAGGGCGGCAATTGCAAAACTTTTGCCGGCAATGGGGTCTCTTTTTTCAAAGTAAAAGTGCCGCTGACAAGGTTCGGAAATCTCTTGCAGTACAGCTAGCGGATCGAGGGGATAAATTTCCTGAGAAATACTAACTATTTTTGTGCGATCTTTTTCGGTTAAAGACTGCTGGCAATTTAACAGAAACTGATGCAGTTGATTGCGGTCTTGCAAGAGATTAGCGCGGTGCGGTATTACTGTCATGAAAGCGAGAATAGCAGATTTGTCAGATAGAGTGTGGGTTTGTCCGGCTAAAACCCCTATTTCGATCTAAGCACGGGAGGGCGATCGCAAAACACGACCTTTTGAGTTTCCCTCCCTGTTTGGGCTCTGTTGGGGAAAAAAACCCCCGTCGGGCGATCGAGCGAAACATTTAGACACAAAACTTTAAGATCGATCGGCTAAAATTCGCAAAAGTCGATCGACCCCTGCAGAGGTTTACAGACGGGCTACTTGCGCTGTTTGAGTACCGCCACAGCCTCTGTGTGGATGCCCCCCGCGCACTCAACCCGATCGAGAGTAGACTTTGTTCACCAATAAAATTGTAAAATTACTACGCTGCTATCAATTGAATCAAGTTTGTGTGATGACAACAAAGTTAATTGAACGTTCAAATAGTAAATTGTGGCTGGCGGCAATCAAGCCGCCCATGTACAGCGTTGCGGTGATTCCTATTTCAGTAGGAACTGCAATTGCTTTTGCCGAAACTCAAACGATTAATTGGTCAATTTTTTCGACATTTTTAATTTCAGCCATTTTGATTATAGCATGGCTGAATCTCAGCAATGATGTATTTGACTCGGAAACAGGCATCGATAAAAACAAAGCGCATTCCCTAGTGAATTTAACCGGAAATAAAGCTTTAATTTTCTGGCTGGCTAACCTGTTTTTAGCAGTCGGAGTGTTGGGAATCTGCGCCATAAGCTGGTGGCAAAAAGACCCAACAGTAATTTTGCTAGTAGTTTTGTGCTGTGCTCTCGGCTACACTTATCAAGGGCCTCCGTTTCGTCTTGGCTATCAAGGTTTGGGAGAAATTATTTGCTTTTTCACCTTCGGGCCGCTAGCCTTCGCCGCTGCTTATTACAGTCAAACTCAAACTTGGTCTGCCACTAATTTTGCAGCGTCGGCAATCGTGGGAATTACTACGAGTATCATCTTATTTTGTTCTCACTTTCACCAAGTTGAGGACGATTTGGCGGCGGGTAAAAAATCCCCAATTGTTCGACTCGGTACGAAAAAAGGTGCCCAGTTGTTGCAGTGGTTGTGCGGCAGCATTTATGTTTTGACTGTGGTATTTGTGGCTTTGGGAATGTTCCCAATTTGGACGCTGTTGATTTTTGGGAGTTTGCCATTTGCGATCGACCTTTGCCGCCATGTCACAGACTATCACGACCAACCGGCAAAGGTCAGCAACTCTAAATTTATCGCAGTTACGCTGCATTTTTCGAGCGGATTGCTGCTGGCGTTGGGGTTTGTTTTGTAGATCGGGCGATCGAAAATTCCGGTAAATTGGAGGTATGGTTTGCTAAGTTGAGGGAGTTGGTGGAGTTGGCAGAGTTGGGCGACTTCTCAAAATCTTCTTTAATTCAGCAATCCGTACCTCACATTGAATCGTATAATTGTATATGGACAAATTTAATAATTATAACTTTCACTATTCCTTAACTGGCAACAAGAATCAGCCGACACTTTTATTTTTGCATGGATTCACGGGCAGCAGTCAAGACTTTAGCAGGGTGATTCCCTTACTTTCTAACAGTTATTGCTGCTTAGCAGTTGACCTTCCCGGCCACGGAAAAACCCAAGTCAACGGCGACAAAAGTTGCTACAATATGTCAAATACTGCCCAAGCATTAATCGAGTTATTAGATGATTTACAAATAGACAAATGTTTGTTATTGGGGTATTCAATGGGCGGGCGATTGGCACTTTACATGACATTACATTTTCCTGAAAGATTCGAGAAAGTAGTATTAGAGTCAGCTTCGCCGGGATTGAAGACAGAAAAAGAGCGATCGCACCGCCTGGAAGCAGATTTACAGCTAGCACAAAAGCTGGAAAACAGCAACATTAAAGATTTTTTATTCTACTGGTACGATCGCCCTTTATTCAAATCTTTAAAAAACTCTCCCAACTTCGACAAACTCATAGAAACCCGCTTAGCAAACAATCCTTTAGAGTTAGCCAAATCACTCCGCAATATGGGAACCGGCAACCAGCCCTCTCTCTGGGAAAAACTGGCACAAAATCAAATCCCCATCCTCTTGCTAGCGGGAGAATATGATGATAAATTTACAACTATAAATACCGAAATGGCCAGCTTGTGTCCGGCCGCGACTCTGGAAATTATACCAAAAGCAGGTCATAATATCCATTTTGAAAAAATCGATCAGTTTGGATCAGTTGTGAGAAAATTTTATGATTAGCTAAAAAATAAATGCTTTATCAATTCGAGTTTCGCACTTATCAGCGAAAATTTAATCGCCCACTGCAAA
Organism: Microcoleus sp. BROC3; assembly: GCF_036702515.1. Lineage (NCBI taxonomy): Bacteria > Bacillati > Cyanobacteriota > Cyanophyceae > Oscillatoriales > Microcoleaceae > Microcoleus > Microcoleus sp. BROC3. Next base: position 31,946 of record NZ_JAUBTQ010000035.1, on the reverse strand, counting down.
CAAGCCACGGCATTTGGGATCTTCGCGAAGGAATTATCCTGCAACTTACTGACGAGAATGGTCAAATTGGTTGGGGAGAAATTGCTCCTTTGAGTTGGTTTGGTTCGGAAAGTTTTGAGCAAGCTTTAGATTTTTGTCACCAGTTGCCAGGTAATATTTCATCAGAGATGATTTTTGCTATTTCCGCTGAATTGCCGGCTTGTCAATTTGGCTTTGAGTCAGCACTATCAAACTCTAGATCCCCCCTAACCCCCCTTAATAAGGGGGGGACAAGAAATATTCTCAAAGTCCCCCTTATTAAGGGGGATTTAGGGGTATCTAGACTTCGCCTAAAATCGAGATTGATTGCTGGTTCAGTCTTAAGCAGTCACCAATGGAGAGAGGTTGGGAATGAGGAAGAAAAAAATCGGTTCAGCGGTTTATTGCCAGCAGGTGAAACAGCTTTGCAGGCTTTGCAAGTGCTTTGGTTAGAGGGATATCGGACGTTTAAATGGAAAATTGGTGTGGCTGCAATTGAACAAGAATTAAAGATTTTTCAGCAGCTAATCCAAGCAATGCACAATTTGTGCGATCGCGAAAAAGCATTTTTGCGCTTAGATGCCAACGGGGGACTCAGTTACTCGCAGGCTAAAACATGGCTGGAAGCTTGCGACAAGTTAAAAGCAACTCCCGATTTTTCTGCAGACATTGAATTTTTGGAACAGCCACTGCCCGTAACACAGTTTCAGGAAATGGTAGAATTGAATGCTATTTATGCAACTACGATCGCCCTTGATGAATCTGCAGCCAACCTCGATCGCATTCAAGAGTCCTACAGCCAAGGCTGGCGGGGAATTTTCGTCATTAAACCTGCGATTGCTGGTTCCCCATCTCAACTGCAAAAATTTTGTCAAACTCACAATATAGACGCTGTTTTCTCATCAGTATTTGAAACCAAAATCGGCAGACAAGCAGCATTAAATTTAGCAACACAATTGTCTTTAAATAAGAGAGCATTAGGCTTCGGCACCGATTGCTGGTTCGACGACAATGATTCGATTTTAGATTTTAGATTTTAGATTACTCCCACAACTAAATCAAGGGGGTTAGGTAATTGTTTTTAATCGAGAAACTTGGTGAAAGCATCTATGGCAACAAATCTAACAGTAAATATCCTGGATATCGCGGATCGCTTGTCGGATAATTGGCTTATCGGTTGTGATAGTCGCGAATTTGCCCGAATTGTCGATCGGCTATTTCAACAATTCACCCAAAATCAACCACAGCAAACACCGCAGACAATTTTTCTAGCAGAAGCAGAACCCGTACAATTTCTTGCTAGTTTCATCAGCGCTTGTGCCGCAAAATGCCAGATTTTTCTCTGCAATCCCAACTGGGTAAAATCAGAATGGCAACAAGTTTTTGATTTAGTCCAACCCGACATAATTTTCGGGCAAAATGCACTGGAAAATCTCAAGAAAATGCAATTAATCTCACATCTTGCACCATTCTCAATAAGTCTTTTAGGGTCGGGCAAGATGCCCAACCCCTACTCCCCACAATCAAATTCACTCCTTGTGGAACAGGCATCTTGCCTGTTCTTGAGAATGGTGCAAGATTTCAGATTAAGCGCATCTCCAACGGACCCAAATAAAAACCCTCACCAATTACCAATTACCAATTACCCATTACCATCAATCATGATTCCCACCGGTGGTTCTTCAGGAAAAATCCGTTTTGCCATGCACACTTGGGAAACACTAACGGCATCAGTGCAAGGTTTTCAACAATATTTTCAAGTTGAAAAAATCAACTCTTTCTGCGTTTTGCCATTATACCACGTCAGCGGTTTAATGCAATTCATGCGTTCCTTTACTACCGGAGGAAAACTCGCTATTCAGCCATTTAAAAAATTAGAAAATGGTAACAAAAGCGATATCGAACCCGAAGAATTTTTCATTTCTTTAGTTCCAACTCAACTGCAACGGCTGCTGCCAAACCCAGATACAGCTAATTGGCTGGGACGGTTTCGGGCCGTACTTTTGGGTGGTGCTCCCGCTTGGCCGGAACTTTTAGAAACAGCTAGAAACTATCAAATCAAATTAGCGCCAAGTTACGGTATGACCGAAACTGCCTCGCAAATTGCTACACTAAAACCCCAAGATTTTCTCGCTGGCAATAACAGTTCAGGTAAAATTTTACCTCACGCTAAAATAACTATTCGCAGTGTAAAGGGCGATATTTTGTGCGATAATCAAATCGGAAATATTACGGTAAATGCTAAATCTTTGGCGTTGGGTTATTATCCTAAAAATTTTGGCAATAGCGAATATTTCCAATTAGACGATTTGGGATTTTTTGATAAAAATAACTACTTAAATATCGTCGGACGCAGCAGCGACAAAATTATCACAGGCGGAGAAAATGTATTTCCGGCGGAAGTTGAAGCCGTTGTGCGATCGACTAATTTAGTTGCGGATGTTGCTGTAATTGGCTTGCCAGACAAAGATTGGGGTCAAGTCGTTACGGCTATCTATGTTCCCGCTAATTCCGAAGTCACTGTCAAAAATCTGCAAGCGGCAATAGAAGATAAGTTGAGCAAGTTTAAGAGGCCGAAATTTTGGGTAATCGTCGAAGAATTGCCGCGCAATTCTCAAGGCAAAGTCAATCGAGAACAATTGCAAGAAATTGCGATCAAATATCAATAATTATTAGGCGCAATCAATGCAGAAGGCAGAATTTCTCATGCTTATTTCCGACTCCTGACAACAGTCAACAGTCAACAGTCAACAGCCAACTGACTAATTACGCCAAACCTAACAGCTTTCTCGTCCTCTCTGCTTCTTGCTTTTGAACGTCCACAAACTTCAACATTCGGTAAAGTACCTCTATTTGCGGCAACTTAATACCTGCTTGCTTCGCCATTCGTATCGGATTACCAAAAATCGCCTCAACTTCCAGGGGCCGCGATTCATCATAATCGATTTTCATGCTGGTGCGGTAAGGCTTCATTTTCTGAGTATGTTCGAGCATCTGTGGGATAAAGTCATCGGGAATAATGCGATCGCAACTTTTGGCTCCCGCTACCACTTCCCCCATCATTTCCTTGACTAAAATCAGAGTATCGGGATTAGCCATCAGTTCATCAGTTCTCGCATCCAACACTACAGACAGCCCGTTATAAGGAATATTCCAAACCAGCTTTTTCCACCTTGATAATAGCAAATCTTCGCTCATTTTAATAGGAATATTAGCACGTTTAAAATCCCCAGCAATTTGGTGCATTCTATTAGTAATACCGATTGGTTTGTATTCTTGAGCATATTCTCCCAGCGTGATAGTGCCGTAATCTAGGTGGCAGATGTGACCTGGCCCAACTTTATAAGAACAGAGAAAACACAGCCCGCCAACCACTCGTTCTGCACCGACAATTTTAGCTACTTCTGGTTCCGTATTCAATCCGTTTTGCAATACTAAAACCGCGCCGTTATCCTTTAATAAAGGAGGCAAAATTTTGGGCAACAAGTGATTTTGAGTTGTTTTCAGCGCTACAATTACTACGTCGCACTGAGGCATTTTGTGCGCGTCGTGGTAGGCGCGGACGTGGGGGAGGATGAAGTCGCCTTCAGGAGACTCGACAATCAAACCGTGTTTTTTGACCCGATCGTAGTCGCTGCGTAGCAAAAAATTGACTTCTAAACCTGCTTGTTGCAGTCTAGCACCATAGAATCCCCCTAAAGCTCCCGTGCCGACAATGGCATAATTGCGATTTGGCATAATATCAAAAACTCAGAAATAATGATCGACTAAACTGAAATTTTACTGTCATTCCCTGCTATTATTTAAAGATAGAACTAATCGGAAATCTCAGATATCAAATTTCTTCATCCACTGCATCAATTCTTCAGATAGCTGTTTTCTAGTTCGGCTAACTGCATTGATGCAGACGTGCTTAGTAAGACCTTTCGCCGCGCTTCTTCCTGCAACTTCCTCAGAAAATACTTGATAGGCAATTTCAAATTCATCGCCAGCAACTTGTTTGGGCGTCAATTGAATCGTCAGCCGATCGCCCGCAAACATTGGGCGATAAAAATCTACACTAGCATGAATTATGGGAAAGGCAACCTCGGGATTGCTGAAAAATGCTTTGAGATTGATTCCAGATGCTGCTAGAGATGCCTCGTAAGCTTCGTGGCACATCGCCAAAACGTTAGCAAAGTAAACGACTCCAGCAGCATCGGTATCTTGAAAGCGAACAGTGCGGGTGTAAGTGAAAGGCATTTGAGGTAGTAACGGCGATCGCAATTTGGATCGAAATTTTACCAACCATCATATCGGTAAACCCGCACCTTTGGAGAAGTTATGAGCTAAGTAAGTAGGCACTAATTTTTTCTCTTGTAAAACTCGCCCTCCTCACTCCTCCCCCTTCTTTCTTAACCTTTGTTCTTAATCAACATCACGTCTATAATCTTGAGGGCAATATCTTCGGAAAGCCCCAATGCACTGTAAAGATCGTTCAAAAGTTGTTCTTCTTCTTCGGAAACCTCGCCATCTGCTAAAGCGATATCAGTTGTGACAGCAAAAACTGTTTCTTTAAGTTCGTCGGGAAGCGTTGCCAAAGCAGCATTAAACAGTACCTCAACTCCTTGCCGTTGCAGAATCATCAGCAGGCGATCGAGCATTTTTCTCATCACGTCATCGGGATAGCTGCGGAACAGTTGCATCCGAGATAGCGTCATGCTAATCGCTTTGCTTTCGCTGTCATTGATGTAACCGTCGGCTGCTACGGCAATTAGCGCGATCGCCGCAAATGCTTCGGCAGGCCCTAACGTTACTTCCGTTTCTTGGCGAGTCTGGGATACTCTATCAAATAAACCCATGATATTTTCCTCATTATTTAGTAGTGGATTCATGGAGTCAGGATCGGCTCTGGCTCGGGAGGTTTGTTTGGGGATTTCGACAATTATATCAAATTTTGTTAGTTATTTGTTATCAATAAAATTATGAAAAAATTAAGAATTTTTATTTCGCCGTCGGCGCTGGAATGGCTGGTTGATTCATATCCTGAATTACCTTCCCATATCTCAGGTAAAACCCGCCCTCCCAGCGCCGCCGCTCTACTTGTCAGAAATGGCTAAATCTGCTTTCAGGAAATCAACAAACTGCCGCGCAGTCCTGCCCGATCGCCCGTTGCGGCGAGTTGCCCATTCTTTAGCGCGGTGTTCCAAATCATCGGGAGCGAGTTTAATTCCAGCAAGTTCTGCCAGATGTCGGACAATTGTTAAATAAGTGTTTTGATCGGCCGGTTCAAAAGTTAAAGTCAAGCCAAATCGATCGCTAAATGAAAGTTTTTCCTGCACAGTATCCCAAGCGTGAACCTCGTCTCCATCGCGGGGGCGAGGCCTGTCGTCAAAAAACTCTCGAATTAAATGCCTGCGGTTAGATGTGGCGTAAACTACTACATTTTGAGAGCGGGCAGTGACATTTCCTTCCAAGACAACTTTCAGAGCTTTAAAAGCATCGTCATCTTCCTCAAAAGAAAGGTCATCCACAAAAATAATAAACTTTTGAGGAACTCCCCGCAACTGCTCGACAATTAGCGGCAAATCTTGCAAATCCGATTTAGATACTTCAATCAAGCGCAGATTGCGAGATCCAAACTCATTTAATAGCGACTTCACCAAAGAAGACTTACCGGAACCGCGGCTCCCGTACAGCAATACGTGCAAAGCCGGATAACCTGCTAGCAAAAACTCCGTATTTTTCACCAGAGCATCCCGCTGCCAATCGCAGCAAACCAACTCTTTTAAAGTTATGCGATCGGGATGTGAAATACTCGCAAACTGCCCTCCCCGCCACGCAAAAGCGCGATATTCGGCAAACAAACCCGTGCCAAACTGTCGGTAATAAACGGCTAAAGATTCCGCAGCGCTCGACCATTTTTCCAGTTTTCCGTGCAGAGGCAAATCTCCCTGTTCTGCTACAGTTTCTGAATGCCAAATCGGAGGCACTGCGTCAAGTTGACCCGCTACCCGCACCCACTTGCTCAACTGTTCGCTGCTGCATTCGTAAATATTTTGCAGCACTTGTAAATCATGTCGGGCTGCCTCCACCAACGCGGGGGGCAAACTTGCAAAATCTGTTTGCTGTGCTCGGCGAGAAAAGGGGTTTTCGTCTTTGAGAATTTCGGCGATCAGAGAATCTTTCCAGCTCAGATTTTTAGCAGCCTGAACTTTGAACCAGTTCCCGTAAGCTACCTGACATTCCAAACCGCTGACTTCGCTGTGGTGGAGGGCTTGCAGCAAATCGAGAAAAGCTTGACCTGCGGGGCTTTTGAGAACTGATTGGTACAGCAGCAGAGATGCCGCTTGGCGCTGGAGGTAACGGATTTGGGCGATCGCACCAGAAGTTAGGGCTGACATAATGGCAATTGTATAACAGTTACATATCCTGACTGGCTTTAATAAATTTTCTAACAATTTGTGACCGCAATTGCAGGTCTCGCTGTATAAATTTAGATGCAAAGAGTGAAATCGGGAGGATTAAAAATGAATTTAGGGACATCAGCGGCGATCGGCTACGGCATTTTAACACTGGTTGGCGGCATCATGGGTTATATCAAGGCCAAAAGCCAAGCCTCGCTCATTTCGGGCTTGATTAGCGGTTCGCTGCTAATTTTTGCCGGCACCGCACAACTCATGGGACAAAGTTGGGGTTTAACATTAGCAGCAGCCATCTCCGCTGTTTTAGTAATAGTTTTTATTGTGCGCCTTGTTAAAACTCAAAAATTCATGCCGGCAGGAATGCTAATTTTAGCTAGCTTAGCGTCTTTGGGCGCGATCGTTTACGAACTCAGCGGTCAATATCAATAGTCAGTCAATTTTAGATTTTAGATTTTAGATTTTAGATTAATTCCACAGCCTTTACTGGGAGCTTGAACTAAAGTCTAATTTTTTTATTTTCATGACTTATACTAATTTTGAAAATTCAGTATGGACACGGCAATGCCCTGTCTGGTAATTCGATTTTAGATTTTAGATTTTAGATTTTAGATTTTAGATTTTAGATTGACTCCCCAACCTTGAGTGGTAGGTTGAACTCAAGTCTAATATTTTTATTTTCATGACTTATACCACTTCTGACAAGTACGCGAGTAGGGACACAGCAATGCCGTGTCCGCTGTGGGGATATGCGACTTTTAATAATTGGTATAATTATCAGATTCTGCGGTTAAAACCGCCACTACATTTGCCTATCTTCCGAGCGAGCGAGAAACTAAATAATCAAGGAATATTAAAGGCGGATTTGGTATCAGCCTGCATTACCAATTACTAATTACTAAGCGCTAAGGTGGGTCGCTGCGCACCCTAAATATAGAGGTTCTGCGTAAGAACTGTTTGGGTAAATTCAGCAATTAGGAGTCATTAGTTAGCAGTTAAAACATCAATTACCGCTTATTAAATATCCATGACTAATGACCAATGACTAATGATTGATGACTGCATCAATATATTGCTGAACTTCCATGAGTTGCTGCCGTTGGTATTCCCTCCAATCTTTTTCCGCAGCTCGCTGTTGGGCTGTTTCTTGCTGGTACCGCGCCTGCTTCTCTAAAAAATCATTGTAGAACCTCATCGCTTTTTCAACAGTTTGAATTGCCAGTCTCATGCGCTCCTCAAAAATTTCTAAAATCAAATTATCCATGATTGACCCAATCACTTTACAAGATGCTTCAAAATCTAGCAAACTGATTCCCATCTTGCTTTTGTGAACCAGAGTTTCTACAGGCTCTTTCAGCGTTTCTTTAAAAGTCTTCATATAAGAAGGCGGCAAATATTTCAGTGGCTCCGTAAACTTCGAGACAATCTCTCCGCCTAGGGATTGCACTCGCTCTCTAAATCTCGATTGACTCTTAAGGTCGAAGCATTCAATACAAAATTCAATTTTTTCTATATCAATAGATTGTAATTCTTTAAAAATTAAATTTAGTTCATTTTCCACAATCAAAATCACTCGTTCTGCCTGGGAATCAACTTCATTTCGCAACTCTTTGTGCAAATTATCTTTCTCAAAAAAACCGATAATATCTTTTTGAAATAGTTGATGGTTTTTATCCCACAAAAACCACTGATTTTTTAACTTTGTTGTCTTGTCGATCCACGATTGGCGAACTTTAACAACAGCATCATATTTGCCCTGTTTTCCTAAACTGCGAATTCTCACATCGCATCCGCTTAGTTCGCCAATTTGCTCCCAGACATCAACAGGAGATGCTCCAGCAATTCTCGGCTTGCTATTCCAGACATCCTCAGCCTGAGATACATCTTTGAAACATACCTGAAGTAACCCCTTGAGTCTGATGGCAGATTGCTTAATTTCCTCAATACAAGGTTCCACATCTAAACTGAGTTGGGTAGCTGACTGTTTAATCTCCACGGATTGATATTCGTCTGCCAACAATCGATCGCTAAACTGGGTAATAGCCTGGAATGCCTTGAGATACTCATTCATTTCCTTTCATCTCTCGTTTCCCTAAACAGCATACAATACAAAACATCTGCCTTTTTGAATGGAAACTGAGCCACAACATGGATTATATATTCACCCCTGCAACTCAGGCGCGACTCAATAGTGGCAACCTCGTACAGCCTGCAGCCAAAACAGGAAAATTGCTCCCGGCAGCTAGAGATCCGGTGACAGGGGAGTTTGTGGAGATCGCAAAAATCTTTTATCAATCAACAAGTAGAACTTTATGCGATCGCGGAGTTATAGGATTGCTCGCACAGTTAGCCGGAGGCGGCCCCGTACAGCCGCTGGTAGCTCCCGTGTACGTGACAGTAGCGCCGTTGCAGGTTGCTCAAACTCATCAGGGGTTTCAAAAAATATACAGAATGCTTAACTGTCTGAAAATTAATTTGGCAGTGATGCAAGCAACTGCAGCAGTCATGGGTATTGGCGCTGTATCGAGTACAGTTTTGTCAGCAGTAAACCTCAACCAAGTATTAAAAATTAGAGAAGAGGCAAAGCACCAGAAACTAAAAATTAAAGACGGGTTTATCGATCTCAGACACATCCTCAAAGATAGGGGAGTAGAGGTGATCCAGCAGATTTTTAAGGTGGCTCACGACTCAAGTTTTGAAATGCACCGCCAGAAATTGGTTAACGGTTACGATATTTTTTCTAAAGCTGTCAAACGCTGCCAGTCAGCCCTGACAGTGCCCGATTTAAAACTTCGGAATTCCGAAATTAATAGCGGGCGGAATATGCTGTTTGAGGCTTTAAAAATTTATGACAATCCCAGTTTGTTGGAGGGGCTGTGTTCTGCCGGACAACTCCGGCAAAGGGAATGTGTTTGGGCGATCGAGCAGGCGATCGGCGTCACGTTGCAGTTGCAGCGGGCCTACGATACGGTGAGCGATCGCCTGCTCGAACTCCACTCAAAAATTCGTCAAGATCTTCTAAGTGTTGTTAAAGAATGTCAATCGGAATCAGAACTAGATTTTTTATTTCCCGAAGTTACTAGGATTCTCGGTCATGATTTAAGTGTAATAGAATTTTGGCAAAATGAGGTTGATTGGATGCAAACTTTGTCTCGAAAAGAGCAGCACCAATTAGCTAGTTTAGATCAACTCCACGGCGATAATTTAAAAAGCAGCGTGCACACTAAATTCGCGGTATTAGCTGCGGAAGTTTCACTTTATGAAACTTTAAAGCAAAAGTCTCACTTTTTATCCTTGCGCGACCAGCTAGCCTTCGCCCTGAAGCCGGAAATCCGCCGGAGATACGAATTTTATGTCAGCCAGCAGGCGATCGCTACGGGCTATCAAGCTTTAGCTACCTCGAATTGGCAAGAAATATCCGATTTAACTGTGGCTAACCTTTACTACTTTTTTCAAATCCGAGACGACTCAAATGAAAATTATCCAACTGAGGACGAATTACAAACACCTTCTCGGCACTTTCCCAAAGCCTTAAAAAACGAGCTTAATTACAGCAATTAAATGACCGATGACTAATTACACCAGTTCCTCAAAAGGATGCAACTGTAGGGAAGCTCCAAACCATTATGCAGTAAGTCATTACCGGAGCATCTCAATGAAAGCAGCCAAGCTAGAAATCTCAGTTTTGAGGCAGGAGGCAGGAGCCAGAAGAAGTGTTTTTACAAATATGAGATGCTCCCGTCATTCCAATCTAAAATCTAAAATCTAAAATCTAAAATGGTATTACCTCAGCCACAACTTAATAGTATTGTCTTTAGAACCGCTAGCAATAGTTGTGCCGTCAGGACTAAAAGTCACCACATAAACCTCATCAGAATGTCCCGTCAAAGTATTCAGCAATTCTCCGGTAGCAAAATCCCAAATTTTAATAGTTTTATCCTTGCTCCCGCTGGCAATAAAGTTCCCGTCCGGGCTGATAGCAACCGAGACAATATCGTCAGAATGTCCCTTGATAGAGCGAATTAAATCTCCACTTTCGAGATTCCAGATTTTAATAGTTTCATCGTAGGAACCGCTAACAATTGTCTTGCCGTCCGGGCTAATAGCAATTGACCTCACCGGGTCGCCGTGTCCCTCAAGAGTTTTTAGCAACCTCCCCGTTGCTACATCAACAATTGTAATTTTTTTATCCTTAGAAGCGCTAACCAAACTTTTTCCATCTGGAGTGAAAGCAACAGAATAAACAAAATCTGTATGGTCTGGCAAATTCTGAATCAAACTGCCAGTTGCTGCATCTGAAATCTTTGTGGTTTTGTCTCCGCTGCCGCTAGCCACGAGCTGTCCGTCGGGGCTGAGAGCGACAGACCAAACAGAAGCAGTGTGGTCGAGACTGCGAATCGCTTGCCCTGTTTTCAAATCCCACAGCATGACTCTCCAAAAACCTGTTCCAGTCGCAAGTCTCGTACCGTTTGAGTCAAACGCAACCGACCAAATGGTGGAGGAATCTCCTGGAAAAGTGCGGATCGACTTGCCTGTAGCTAAATCCCAAATTTGGATGGTTTTGTCTTTAGAGCCGCTGGCTAACATTAAGCCGTCTGGACTGAAAGCAACAGACCCAACTGCATCTGAATGCTGAGCGAAATTTTTGACTTTAGCGTTCTTCCACCGCAGACCTGCTTGGCACTGTTCCTGTATGTTTTGAGCTGACGCATAGCTGCTGGAAGTGTTGGGAATTGTTGGTATTTGGCTGATGCAGCCTTCATAATTGCTGGCTTTATAAAGAGCTTCAATTTGATTGAGCTGTTGGGATTCTTGCTGCACTCGCTGCTGCCATTCTTGCAACTTGAGATATCCGTAAATTCCGCCGATCGCAGCTAAGAGAGCCGCAATTGTTGCCCCGGCGAGATAAGGATTGAATTTGCGAGTTTCTTTGGGGACAATCGTTGCTGCCATCGCGATCGACACATCGGTTTTTCCGTTCAGATTTACCTGCGGGGATACCGCCGGACTTGCCTGCAACCCCAGTTCAGTGGCGCTGCTGGCTGGTGGCCCATTGAGGTTGCGGTGTCCCTCCAAAACTGTGGAGATCGCCTTGTACAATTTAGCGAATAAAGATTTAGGAACGACTAATTCTTCGATTCTCGCGGCATCTTCGTCGGTAAGTCCTAAAACTTGCTGCAAACGTTTTAACTCGTCGCGAGTTTCCAGAGAAAACGGATATTCTTGCTGCATTGCTTCTTGCAGCGATTGTTCGTAGCGTTCGCCTTTTTCCCTGTATTTGCGGTAAGGGTTCAATACCTCATCTTCGAGCGCCTCTGCTTCTTCTGGCAACAATTCCAAACTGACGCGCAATTCTTCTAATATTCTCCGACCGACGACTGTAATTTCACCCCGGCTGCTACTGCGCCGATCGACTTCTTCGCGATATATTGTCAGCTTGGGAATCCGCGCCCGGGAGCGATCGCCAATTTTCCTCAAATCGGCTAAAGCTTCCGCCGCCGACTGGTACCTCTCCCGAAAATCGTAGCGCACCATATTGTCCAAAACATCTGCCAGCGCTTGGGAACACGCTGCTAAATGCCGCCAAACAATTTCGCCTTTATTAGAATTTTTCAAATCCCGCAGTTTCGGCAAATCGTAAGCGGGCAAACCCGTCATTGCTTGGATACCAATCATTCCCAAAGCGTAGATATCGCTGTTGAGTTGCGGGTTGTATTGAAATTGTTCGATGGGCATATATTCCAGCGTGCCAATCCGCACCGTTACCGGCGCTTGTCTTTGAGCGATGTGAATTTCTTTCACCGACCCAAAGTCAATCAAAACTAACTTGTTGTCTGAATAGCGGCGGATTAAATTTGCCGGTTTAATATCTCGGTGAATTACTCCCTGTCCGTGTACAAACACTAAAATTTCTAACAGTTCCTTCAGCAAAGCAATCATTTTTTCTTCTGTTAGAGGTTTGCCCGGTACAATTTCGGTTGATAGCGAGTGACCGGCAACAAAGGATTCAACTAAGAAAAATTCTTCATTTTCTTCAAAGTAAGCGAATAACTGAGGAATTTGGTCGTGTTGACCGAGCTTTTCTAGAACTTCTGCTTCTTTTTGAAAAAGACGGCGCGTAGTATTAATTAATTTCGGTTCGCTGGTACCGGGACGCAGGTGCTTGACAAAGCACTGCGGTTCGCCCGGACGGCGAATATCTTTGGCCAGATAGGTTTGTCCAAATTCTCCTGTTTCTATGACTTCAATGATTTGATAGCGTCCATCTAAAAGTTGGCTCACCATGATAATAACGCAGCCTTTTTTTGGTTGATTTTCGCAAGAAACAGTTTCACTGTTGGGTCACTTGTATAGCCTTTTTCATGTAAATGAGGTGTTCCTGGGCATTGGCAAAACTGGGCATTGGGCATTGGCAAAACTGGGCATTGGGTATGCGGAATAGTTGTTTCTTTCCTTCTTCTTTCTTTCCTTCTTCTTTCTTTCCTTCTTCCGACTTCCATCGGACGACTTCCATCGGACGACTTCCATCGGACTTCTTTCCTTCTGAGTTCTGACTTCTGACTTCTGACTGAGATATTGCACCATTCTCAATTACTTGTTTAGGAACAGGCAAGATGCCTGTTCCACAAGAAAACTCATTCTTTGTGGAACGGGCCGGAGAGCCCGTTCTTGACAATGGTGCAACATCTCAGTTCTGACATACTTTATCTTTTCAACATCTGCAAAGCTTGATATCCCAAAAATAAAAAACCCAAAGCACCAACTATCGCTATCCCGTCCGCCAACACATCGACTGTCACAAATTCGCCCATTGCAATATCCTCTGACAACTGATATCTATCCTCGGCTTTTCGGTCGCTGACTAGGTGAGGGGTCTTGCCCCTCGCTGCGACCGAGCCGAAAGATGCTCACAAATTATAGCAAAAGAGGCGGTCAAAATAACTTTTCGGGCGATCGACTAGCTTTTTGTTTTAATATTTTTTAATATTTAAGGAGACAATTTGTGCACCTAAATTTTGAGGTCAGTTCGCTTTGATATTGTTAACCCTGCTAATTTTTTCTCTCATTGTAAGTAGAGCTTACACTAAGAATTTGCGTCTATCGGTCAAAAATGCGCCTCGAACCGACAAAAGTTCGGTCAAGCTGTCACCGGAGTCCGTCGCGCAGTTTCCTAAAGTTTCGGTAATCGTACCAGCATACAACGAAGCCGATAAAATTCGGGATTGCGCGATCGCCCTTTTGGAGAGTACACCGCTGTCTGTGGACAACTTAGAAGTTTTAATTGTAGACCATCGATCGACAGACGACACCAAGGCGATCGGCCAAACCCTGCAACAGCATCTCAACGACCCCCGCCTAAAACAATCGAAACCGCTATTGCAACAGCCGAAACCGAGAAAATAGACTTGTTCACCTGTATGCCAGCGCTGGTTTGCGAATGTTTTGCCCAGTGGTTGGTGCAGCCGATAATGTTCAATCACCTAGCAGTTTGCTACGACTTCACCGCAGTCAGCGATCCGACAACAGACAGCGCTTTTGCAGGTAGCCGATTCATGTTATTTAGGCGATCTGCTTACTAAAAAATCGGCGTTAACCAGGCAGTTACCGGCTCCCATTGTGGAAGATGGGGAATTAGCCAGACGCATCAAACGTGCGGCTTTAAAGCACGGACTTTATTCCGGTTCAAATTTGGCATCCGTGCGGATGTATCGGTCTTGTAACGCATTGTGGGAAGGCCGGAAAAAAAATCTGTATCTCGGCGCTAACCGCAGTTGGGGCTTGATGGTTTACATGGCTGCAATTATGTTATTTCTTTATCCTATGCCCTGGTTGGCATTAGCTATTTTGCTGGCTAACGGCGACTTCACAGAAATTCTGACAATTACCAATTACCAATTACCAATTGCCAATTACCTGGTTAACTATCTGTTTATCCATAATTGTAATTTGGCAGCATTACAATTTGCGCCGCTTGGGTGCCGAGATTTCTGAATGTCCGACGAAATACTGGTGGTTAGGAGGTTTGGGAGGTGCGTTAGTGGCGGCGATGCCGATCGCCTCTGCGATTAAAACTGAAACAGGTTGGGGATGGACTTGGCGGGGTAGAGCTTTGCAAATTAAGAGTTAATAGCAGCAAGCTCAAATCATTCGTGACAACCGATCGTTTGTGGGCAACATTTATTTATAATAGGATTTTTATGACTTCAAAGTCATGATTTTTATGAATTGACTTTCATATCTGTTTATTTAATAATATTAATCAACATCCTCTTGCCTCGAATTGGAAGGAACCTCATGTCTGTTTACACTCTGAGTGATTTAACTAATAACAATTCAGATTTGTTGCAAGGTGCTTCAAAACATAGCTGCCCGATCTGTAGCAGCCGCGCTCAAACCTCAGATTCCAGCGCCGAACGATCGGCCGCTCAAGCTTCCGCCTTCAGCAACTCTAACGATATTGATGGTCTGCTGGCAAGAAGTAGAGCAAACTCCGGACAGCCAGCCAAATGGAACGTCGCTCCCGGCGGCACCATCACCTACAGTTTTGTGACTGCTGACAGCGCGGCCAGTTATTTTGCATCCAGAAACGAAACCAATATTGAGGAAGTTAACGATCGCATCAAACAGAATGTCCGCCAAATCTTGCGGGACAATTATGCCACAGTCTTGCCGCTCAACTTTGTAGAAGTTCCAGACTCGGCCCAAAGCAACATCAGAATTATGTTTTCTGACGGGCCGGGTGCTGACGGCTATGCCTACAGTGGTTATCCGGGTCAGTTGCGCGCGGGCGCCATCCACCTCCAAAAGCTCTATGAAAACGATCCGGCAAAAGCTTTTTCCTCAGGCCCCGGCAGTTTTGGCTACTATACTTTAATTCACGAAATCGCTCACGCGATGGGTTTGAAGCACCCCGGCAACTACAACGGCTCCGGCAGCGGCTTAACAGGAAACGCCGGAGACGCTCCGTATCTTCCGTTTGACAAGGACAATACGAGAAATACGATCATGTCCTACAATGCCGCATATTCCAGATTTAGCGATCCCAACGGCGAAAATCCCCGGAGTTTGATGGCTTATGACATCCGGGCATTGCAGTATCTCTACGGCGCCCGCAGCGATTTTAACGGTGACAATAATGTTTACAAATTCGACAGCAGTAATTTCAATACAGTTCAAACTATCTGGGACGGCGGAGGCAGCGATACTTTGGACTTTTCGGCACTGCCTGCCAACAACGTTTATTCTTTGGACATGAATCAGGGTAAGCCGCTGACGGCAAAGAGCGCTCTGGGATATCTGGGCTACTATTTACAACCTTCGCAGGTGGCGCTAGGTGCCGATCGAGATCGGGTTTATACAACTGAAACCTTTGGCACGTACATTGCTTTTGGCGCGGATATCGAAAATCTGGTAGGTTCGCCCGGGAAGGACCAGGTACTTGGAAATGAATTAGCTAACAGTATTCTAGGCAGTGCGGGGAACGACACGGTTAGTGGGGGGCGGCAAAGCGATAGTTTGGACGGTGGCGAAGGCGGTGACTATATTTACGGCGACAAAGGCATGGATGTGTTAACTGGCGGGGGCGGGGCGGATTTGCTGCGGGGCGGTCGGGGAAACGATACTATTATCACCGGTGTCGGTATCGATGGCATTGTGTTGGAGCTGGGTGGGGGTACCGATACGATTGTTGATTTTGCTGATGGTGTGGATTTGTTAGTGTTAGTTGATGGTTTGAGATTCGAGCAACTGTCGATCGTACCTTCAGGCAACGATACTGAAATTCGGATCGGCAGCACCGGACAAGTCTTGGCGCTGTTACCGGGAATAGCGTTAAGTTCGATCGGGCAATCTGATTTTTTAATTACTTCAAGTACGTTGTTTACATCCCCCAATTCTTGAAGAAAGCAGGTATCTGTAGTATTCTGTTTTTACCTTTCCGCATAAACAAAAGCAGGTACGCGCTTGTAAGCAGGCGTGCCCGATCGCTTTTCAATCTCCGGGTGAAAAATCACATTAACTTCCGGATAAAACATCAAAGCAGCACCCTCACGAACCGCCCCGTAAATCACCTCGACATTTTCCATTTTGCCAACATTTCCCTGCACCGTCACGCGCTGATGTTCTTGCAAACCCGCGCTTTCTGCATCCGCGCGGTTCATCAAAATGCAGTTGCGGTGCGGCATTCCCCGGTATTTGTCATCAATTTTGTAGACGACAGTATTATGCTGAGAATAGCTGCGTCCCGTCATCAATGCCACAACAATACCCTGTGTTGATTCCGATACTCCAAACTCTTTCGCTTCCGGTAATTTCAGCTTAGGTAAAGGCGCGACAAACATCTTCGCTTTCCCAGACTCTGTAGGGAACTTAGGTTCTGTAAAAATGCGACCGCCGATGGTAAATTCCTCTTGGGTTTCATCAATTGTCGCTATTTTTTCATAGCCGGGAATCGTTTGCGCAATCAATTGCCGAACGTATTTTGTGTCTTGAAGTTTGCGCCAATCAACGGGAAAATCGCCGTGAATTCTGCTGGCTAATTCGGTCAAAAAATAAACTTCAGGAATCAAATCCGAATTTTGGAGATGAGTTTCGCCCTCATCATTTAAACGCACAAAATTATTGCCAGATTCCACCGTTGTTTTATGGGGATTTTCAAAGCGATTCAGTACAGGAATCACAATGGTATTGTGTTTTGCCAATCCGCTAAAATGCCCTAAATTCGGTTTAGTTGCGAGGTAAATAATAGTTTCAATTTTACCTAAAGCCCCTTTTGCCTGATTTGAATCTGGATTTGCCCCATACAAGTTGCCGCCGAGACAGATCAGCGTATCGACTTTGCCTGCATCTGCTGCTTCAATGAGCGATCGAGTTTCGTAACCCTTAACAGAGCTGAGGGGACGATTCAATAACTTTTCTAAAGCTTGTTGAATTTCTTTTTTCAGCTTGACAGTGACGCCCATAGAGCCGAATCCTTGGACGTTTGAGTGTCCTCTGACTGGCATTAATCCCGCCCCTTCTTTGCCGACATTTCCTGTCATCAAGGCTGTATTGGCGATGCTGAAAACGTTATCTACACCGTTACCGTGTTGGGTAATTCCCATCGCCCAACCGAATACAACTCGCTTTGAAGTGCCGATGATTTTGGCTGCTGCCTCAATTTCTGCTTGGGAAACTCCGCAGGTTTTAGTAATAGTTTCCCAATCGGTTTCGCGGGCGTGCTGGACTACTGCTTCCCAGCCTTCTGTATAGGCTTGCAAGTATTTTTCGTCCAGCAATCCTTGTTCGATTACAGACTTTTGAATTCCGACAAATAGCGCCGTATCGCTACCGGGAATTGGTTGCAAGTAGAGCGATGAAATATCGGAACCGGGGATGAGCGACTTGACAGGAAATGCCGGAGAACCAAACTTGACTAACCCGATTTCCCTCACCGGATTGATTACAATTATTTTACCGCCTTTGTCGCGAATTTTAATCAATTCGTTCATCAAGCGGGGATGGTTGTAGGAAGAATTGCTGCCCGCGAGCACGACGCAATCTGCTTGCTTCAAGTTTTCTAGACTCACTACCGAAGTGCGGGTGGCAAACATTTCGCTTAAGCCGGTTGTCGAGGGAGCGTGGCAGAGATCGGAACAATCTGCTAAGTTATTGGAACCCATCGCCCGCATCATCAATTGCAGCAGAAAAGCCGCTTCGTTGGAAGAGCGACCGGAACTGTAGGATGCGACTCGTTCGGGGGTTTTGCGAAACGCAGCTTCGGCAATTTGATAAACTTCTTGCCAAGAAATGCGATCGTAATGAGATGAACCAGCCCGCAAAATCATCGGAAAACTCAGCCTTCCCAACCTGTCGGCTTCCATTGAAGTTAATTGCTGAAGTTCTGCAATACTATACTTTTCAAAAAATTGAGTTGAGATAGCGGGCTTGATTTCAGCGGAGATTGCTTCGACGCTTTTCATGCACCGCTGAAGTTTTTCGCCCTCTTCATTTGTAAAACCTCCTTTCTGCCCGCCAGTACCCCAAGAACAGGACAAACAAGCACTTTTGTGCAGCAAAGTTTTCCAAAGTTTCGGCCCTTCCGGGGACAATGTATGTTCTGCCCAATATTCTATTACGGGCAAACCGCCACCTATCTCTGGTGTTTCCTCGTTTGTCTCGTTGAAGGGCGGGATTGGTTGGACATTTTGGGAATTGGTTTCCATGCGGTTTACCTCGGGTTTTGATTGCTGGTTAATTCGGTGGGGAATTGCCAAAAAGGTTAAGCTTGTCAGTCGAATTTTAGCGCAATTTTACTGCCAACACAATTAGCCAGTAGATAGATTTGTTTAACCTATCGGTTGAGCAACTCGACAGGCAGACGCGATGGCCTCTTGACAAAAAAAATGTATCTATTATAATAATTTATATACTCAGATATAAAGACTACAAAATGCTAGAACTACATAAAAGTTATGTAATCGACGAAAATCAGCAGCCGATTGCTGTTCAAATCCCCCTTGAACAATTTGAGAAAATCGAGGAGATTTTGGAAAACTATGGTCTGACTAAACTTATAGAAGAAACTGAAGGTGATGAGAGATTATCAAAAGAACAAGCACTAAAGTATTATAACTCAATCAAACAAAATAATGTGGCAAGTTGAATATACAAATCGGTTCCTCAAAGAACTAGCTGCTTTACCTGCTGAAATTAGAAGTAGGATAGAACCTATAGTTTTTCAATTCTTAGAATCAGACAATCCCTTTGCATTAGGATATCTGGAAAAAATGAAAGGTTATCCAGATAAATATAAAATTCGTGTTGGTGACTACCGTATTGGACTCACAGTTGATGCACCGACAAAAACTTTAATTTGTCAGCGAGTAGCGCACCGCCGAGACATATACAGAATTTTTCCATAAAATTATGTTGATTAGAATTAGCAAAATATAATTATGTAGGGTGTGCAGCCCGCAACTTACCGCTGTCAATTTCACCGCTTCCCCTTATTTAACGCCTGTTTCCCAAATCCAAGACAAAGCAGCCGATCGCCCTCAGCAACATTCGGGTCATTCTGCAAATAATCTCCCAACCACTCGCAACTGCGAGCAATGATATTATTTAGTTCCAAATTCTCCACAGGCAACAGAATTACAGTCCTATCCCTACTAGCAAAAGCCAGAGTTTTGCTGTCAGAACTAAAAGTAACGCTCAACACGCGATCGCTCGACTCCAAAGTCTTCGATAGCAGCGCCTTCTTGCCGTCAAAATCCCACAGTTTAACAGTATTTCCCCCACTCGCCGCCGCAATCAATTTGCCGTCGGGACTAAAACTCACGCTTTCTACAGTATCGGTGTGGTCGAGTTTTTCAGTTAAATTCGCCACCTTTCCATCAAACCCCCACAAGTAAACTTTTTTGTCAGCGCAAGCAGCAGCAATAGTCTTCCCGTCGGGACTGAAACTAACATTTTTAACGCTGTCCCGGTGGTCGAGAGTTTTCAGAATTTTCGCCGACGAACCGTTAAATTGCCAGAGGTAAACTCTCTTTTCTCCGGTAATTTCAAAAGCCTTTTTCTTTCCGCTTGCATTGTCCTCAGCAGCGGTAGCAGTAGCAATAGTTTTGCCGTCGGGACTGAAGCTAACGCTAATTACTGGATTGGTGTGATCGAGTTTTGCAAGCAAAGTTGCTTTAGCACCGTTCCAGCGCCAGAGGTACAATTTGCGATCGGCATTGGCGGCGGCAATTATCTTTCCGTCTGGACTAAAACTCACGCTTCTGACAATGCCGCTGTGGCTGAGAGTATCTAACAGTTTCCCGTTTAAATTCCAGACTTTCACCGTTTTGTCATCGCTGGCCGAAGCAACAATTTTATCATCAGGCGAAATGCTCACCCAGGTAACAGAATCCTTGTGACCTTCTAAGGTTTTGAATAAACTGCCGTCAGTGTGCCAAAGTCTCACTGTTTTGTCCCCGCTAGCAGAAGCAATTGTTTTGCCATCAGCACTAAAACTGACTTTGTAAACCCAGTCTCCGTGTCCCGATAAAATCTTATTCAGCGGAGTGCTGTCTGGTTGCCAAAGTTTCACTATTTTGTCCTTACTTGCGGAAGCAATAGTGCCGTCGCCGCTGAAACTCACTGCCCTCACGTCGTCTTGATGTCCTCGAAAAGTGTTGAGCAAAGTGCCGCTGCGACTCCAAACTTTCACCGTATCGTCTGCACTGCCGGTGACAATTTTTTCGCCATCGCGACTGAAACTCGCGCTGACAACTTCGTCGTTGTGTCCTTTGAGAGTTCTGATTTCCTCACCATTTCGGTTCCAAACTTTGGCTGTGGTGTCGGCACTTGCTGAGACGAGTTCTCGACTGTTTGGACTGAACTTAACGCTGTAAACAATGCCAGAATGCTTGGTTAATGTTTTGGGATTAATTTTAAATTTCTGGGTTTTACTTTCTCGGTTCCAAAGTTTTACAGTTTTGTCAACACTTGCTGAGGCAATTGTTTGCCCGTCGGGACTGAAACTGACGCCGAGCACCCAGTCTTTGTGTCCGGTTAAGGTTTGCAGCAATTTTTTGTTCGCAAGGTTCCAGATTTTGACGGTGTTGTCGTGACTGGCGGAAGCTAGGGTTTTGCCGTCGGGACTGAAACTGACGCTGGTGACGATATCGCGGTGGCCGGATAAAATGCCAATCGCACTTTTGTCGTTATCTACTTGCCAAATTCTAATTGTGCGATCGGCACAACCAGTAGCGATCGTTTTCCCATCGGGACTAAAACTAACACTCGTCACGCTATCGGGATGATTGAAAGTTTTTAATAACTTACCTTCTTTGCTCCACAATTTAACAGTTTTGTCAGCACTTGCCGAAGCAACTGAATTGCCGTCTGGACTGACACTCACATCCAAAACAAACTTGCTGTGCTGGTCGAAACGGTTGCGTTCTTGCACCCCGGAAACTGCTTGTCTGAGTCTTTCTGCAATTTGAGTTTTAGTGTCCGCAGGCAGCGCTGTACTTTTCAGAGAATCACGACCAATTTTGATACTATTTCCCAACACTCCTAATTGGTTTTTTTCATTAGAAAGCACCAAAGCTTCCGACGCCGAATTTAGGGCATCAGTCCGACTGGTTTCTGCTTCCTGCCGTGCGCTTTCTGCTAATTTTGCTTGCTCGAATGCCATCCCCGAAACACCTGCGAGTACAAGCACTCCTACAACCGCCGCCTGCAATTGCCATCTCCGAGTTTGGTAAAGTTGAGCTTCCGCTTGGTACTGTTTGTCTCTAGCTTCCGACAGCAAAGCATCTTGCTCTCTGTCTTTGCGAATTTGTTCAATTTCATCTCGGTTAATTTGGTTTTGCTTTCGCAGTTCCTCAAATTCTGCCTTTTTATCTAATTCTTGCTGCTGGCGAATGAAGCTAACTAAATAATCGTGAACGAGCTGATAAAGCTCTGCTGGCAGTTCTGTCCAGCGAAAAACTAAACCAGAGTTTACTAACAGTTCTAATACTAAATCTAATTTGTCAGCTTCAGCAAATGTCGCTAAATTAGAGGCTAATTCGGCGCGAGTTTTTAGGGGACGTATTTCATCTTCATCTGTCAGCAAATACAAAACTCGGCGCGCGGCCACTTCATTTTCCGGCCCGCAATCTTTGATTACTTCTTCGAGAAACCTTTCGACTAATTTTTGTTGCGGATTGTTGCCAAGTTCCTGATATTGAGTTAAAGTTCTAATGTTCTCTTGTTGCAGTTGAGCGCCGACAAGTTGTAGTTCGATCGGGCGGACTTCTCCCAATTCTCCAGCTAAATCTTTGACTAATTCTTCGATCAGCTCCGGTTCTAAGTAAAACTGCGCTCGCTCAGTTAAAGTGCGAATTACCGATCGCGCATCGCCCAGCGAAAAATTTCCCAAATAAAACAGAATGTTTTTGCTGAGAATGTCCTCCAAAATATCATTTTTAACGAATCCTGTCTGGTTTTTGGGTCGGGAAAATTCCAGCAAATAGTGCAGGTAATCTTCCCGCAAACACAGGACGACTTTTAAATATTTTATTTTCAAGCATTCCCGCAAAAAATCAAAAAATATTTGTCTTTCCGCTGGCTCTTTCCACACGAAAAAAAATTCTTCAAATTGGTCAAATATCAGAACAGTCACTAAATGTTCGGAATTTCTTTGCAGCTCTTTGATAATGTTTTCGTATTCGATCGCCTGTTGCTGTATGATTAATTTTACTGGCTGTGACTGCTCCCTTTGATCCTGATTATTCCCAGTCGAGCCACCGTGTAATCCCGAAATAAGATTTCCCGTGGCTGTGCCTGCTTCTACTGGAAAATCTACGGGAAAATCTACTGTTACTGCTTCGGAAATTTCCGGCTCGAATATTTCAGCTTTACCAGCAGATAACTGTCTGGTCAATTCCCGCGGCCAGTTGTTGTAAACTTGCAGCACTATCGGCAAAACAGTGCGCATTTCTATTTTTTTTTGTTTGAGAGCCGGTACTAATCCCCCGGTGACAATTGAACTTTTACCAACTCCAGACTGACCGTAAATTACTGTCAGTTTGTCTGGGGTATTGTTCATTCTATATATCAAGCGATTGAGGTCTTGTTCTCTGCCGGAAGCCGTAATTTCGTCAGCAATAATAGCAGCGCCGACAATAGTTTCGGCAACGGAATTAATCGCTTCTCTGTGCGGCTGCAACTTTCCGGCTCCAATAAAAGCTCGGAACCGATAGGTGTGTTCCACCGCTCGATAATCTTGCTTAATTTGAAATGCTTCGAGATATTCTCCCCGCTGAAAATAGAGCGATCGCAGCATTTCTAAAACCCGTAAATACAGTTGCGGGTTGTAGCAAGGTTCGGTTTCCGAGCGAGCAAGCTCTAAATGCGCGATCGCCTCCTGCACCTCACCCAACTGACTCTGGGCCTCTGCTAAAATTAACAGATACAAGCCTTGATGCTGCGACTTTACAGGCGTTCCCTGTGCGATCGCTTCTAAATTCGAGTTGAGAACGTCTAGAGCGACTAAAGCCCATTCTTTCGCTCCTTGCCAATTCTTCTGCTCTAAGGCTACTCTAGCCAAAAAGCCGTAATCTTGAGCCAAATTAACTGCTGAATTTTCCATATTTTCATGTAACCTCCGAGCTTTGATAGCTAAATTCCAGAGTGCATCCCAATCTTCTAAATGCTGCAATACTTCGCCTAGTTGATTAATAAATATACCAACGGCATCCGACTGTCCAGCGCCTTCTAAAACATCAATACATTCCTGAAAATAATTCTTAGCTTCTGTCCAGTAAGGACGGTTGCCGCTGCGGTTTCGTTCTGCTTGAAAGCGGTAGCAAAGCCCGATGTGGAATAGCAGAATTCCCACTAATACCGGTGCCGGGTGAACGGTAAATAACAAATCGCTAAATTCTGTTTTAGTTCCAATAAATGGTACTTGATACTTCCAAAAGTTAAGACTTTTTTGATACAATTCCAGAGCAGCCGGGATACGGTGACAAGCATATTCGTGCCGACCGCGAATAAATTGCAAACTCGCTTCAATAGCTGGTTCTAATCTGATGTTGCAAGTTTGCAAGTCTTGGCTAGCTGACTCTAATTCACTCAAAGAATTGGCTCCGAGAATGGCAGAATTAGTTAAACGCCAATTACCGCTTTCTAAAATGTTGGAAAAAATGCGATCGGCACTTTTGCCCAGGAAATCCACCAAGTCGTCTGGGCCGATCACAAATTCAACAGTGGTCGTCCAAGTCTCGATATCTGTTACTAACCGAATCAGTTTTTTTAAGATTTTGTCTGTCACCCACAGCACCACCGGGAAGGGAAAATTATTCCGAAATTCTTCCCTCACGTAGTTGGTAGAAGTCAGCACCCGATCTATCGCAATTACCGATTCCAATCCAAACACCATTAAAGCTGACGGGTGGCTGCCGGAAAGTTCGGTTTCTATCGTCGTGTAAAGAGTTTTAACCGATGCCGGGAGGACAATTTCTCGAATCTCGATCCCAGACTCTTCCCGCAATTGCCGCGCAGTTTGCTCTTTCATCGCACTGTAATTGCACCGTACCAAAATCAGCGAAAATTGCCCCTGAGACATTCTCAGAGTGCGGGAGAGAGTTTGCAGCGAACTTTTGTTTTGCTGTGCTGCGGTGTCTTGCTGGCAATGCGAATTAATCATAATTAATATTTGAAAAAGTTTCTCAGAATAGGTGCTGTCAACTGCCGAAAAAAGGAAGTTCGGCAACGGATTTTTTAACGGATGTAACGGATGTAACGGGTGTAACGGATGGAAGGAATCGACGGCAGGGGAAAGTGCAATTAAGAACGTCCTAACCGTTTTGACGGTTGCTTTAAGTTTACTTTTACCCGTTTTTACGTTTGCTAATCACAGCGAACAATCACATGATTAATTTTATTTCTGCCCTTGTGGGCGATTTCCAATCACTGGGAACTATCAATTAGTTAAGTTTATTTCAGCCTGCATACTTATTATTTTAGCCGATCGCATTAAAGCATACCCAAAAAAATACATACTCTGTTATTCGCATATTCCCAGCAAAATCAACCGGATTTTACTGAAATTTTGATAATTGGTCCAATTCTAGCCAGCCAAAGAGTCTTTGTTTGCGGGACTCCCAGCCATCGCCAAAATCGCACAACAAATCCGATTCAGTTATTCGCATATTCCAGAAATCCGGCATTCCCGGGTTGACTGGCCCCTGGCCGCACTGAGATAAACTATCGGCGGCGGCTCATCAATTACAGCTTGAAGATTATTTGTCATAAATTTACTAATCTCCATATCTAAAGTAGCTGCAAAATCAGGTTCATCCCAATCCTCGCTTTCTTCAATGCTGATTGTTGTTGGTGCGCCAATATCAAAATCAAGCTCATCGCCAAAATCCGAAACTTTCTTAATTGGATCTATTTTCTGACCGGTATCAGCGGCAAAAGCTTGAGTGGTATTGGCTATTAGTACGATCGGCAGTGCTACTATGGCACTTATCGTTTGTCGCGCCCTGATTTTCCTCATGCTATCCTCCTGGTATAAACTAAACTTTGGTGCTGCTATACATTCAACATCTGCGGCTACTTTCCTGCGCAGTCAGTCGATTTTAGATTTTAGATCTTAGATTTCCTCCACAGATGAATCTGAGAGCTTTAACTATGGTCTAAAATTGTGGGCTACTTCCCACTCCTGTAGTTCGCAAGTATCCGTTTTTGAGCAGATTCATTAATTAATAGTGGCTTGTTTTTCCACAGGATATAACCTTATCTGTGACTCTTCGCGGCAAGTTTGCTTAACGGAGCATATCCGGTCAAGTGTTTGCCTTTCTATTTACTACGTGAAAACTCTTAAACAGTCAGGTTTTCCCGTTAAGTAATTCCCCAGCCTTTGCGAGTGTTAATCTCAGACTCAAAGCAAAGTGGGTGAGAAGTTCGATCGCACACCAGTTTTGGCACTCCCGCGCTGCCACCAGCAAGCTGATGTGACATACCACAGCCACCGAATATCTGTCAATACTTATATCTTAACATTTCTAAGTTGTTGCATAATTCTCGTTACCAGGAAGAGCCTGGTAACGCTGCTGGGCGAGGCAGAGCCTCCAGCCAAGTCGAGAGGACTCCTATTTCGTCAAGCCGTGTTCGAGAGCGAAGCGAACCAACTCAGTACGGCTGTTAGTACCCGTCTTGCTAAACAAACGGCTGACGTACTTTTCCACATTACGCACGCTAGTTTCCAAGCGGCGGGCAATTTCCTTATTCATCAAACCTTGAGCAACCAAATCCAAAACACTTTGTTCTCGCGGAGTCAAATCAATTTTAATCGGCGAAGGACTTTGGGCGATCGAACTCCGCCCGCTCAACAAAGACTCAATTCTTGCCATTTGGCTTGTCAAAGCAGCAATATCGGGACTTTCAGCAATTTCGCTCGTCTCCTTAGCAGCCGCGCGACGGGCCAGCAAATTGGTTACTATTGCTACTAACTCGTCGGGATCGAAGGGCTTAGAAAGATAAGCATCGCAGCCTGCTTGATAGCCTTGAATGCGATCGCCAGTCATCCCCTTAGCAGTCAAAAATACCACCGGCAAAGCCTTATAGCGAGGGTCTTCCCGTACTTGCTTGAGAAACTGATAACCGTCCACCTGCGGCATCATAATGTCTGAAATCACCAAATCGGGATTAGTCTGCTGCAAGAGTTCCCATCCATCCCGAGCATTACTGGCAACCTCAACCGCAAAATCGCTAT
Source organism: Microcoleus sp. BROC3 (assembly GCF_036702515.1). Lineage (NCBI taxonomy): Bacteria > Bacillati > Cyanobacteriota > Cyanophyceae > Oscillatoriales > Microcoleaceae > Microcoleus > Microcoleus sp. BROC3. Next base: position 5,294 of record NZ_JAUBTQ010000035.1, on the reverse strand, counting down.
CTTCCAAATAAGCTTGTACTGCTTCCCGCAAGCCCGGTTCATCATCTACCAATAATAATCGTGCTGACATAGTTGTTACCCTTACGCTTTACCACTATTTTTTAATTTAGCCGCATTTAAGTCTTATTGTCACTCCATCCATCGAAGGAACTTAAAAAATTGTTTTTAAACTCTAGAGTTTTGAGTTGTGTTTTGATCTAACGATTAAAAACTTATTAAATCTTTAATTCAAAACTCAAAACTCAAAACTCAACATTATTGTTGAACCCTTCGACTTAAATTTTTGAACGATCGGTCAAAATTTCATAGCCGGTTTCCGTCACCAACACAGTATGTTCAAACTGAGCCGACATAGCATTGTCAACGGTTACAGCAGTCCACTTGTCAGAAAGCGTCCGAGTGTACTTAGAACCCGCATTCAGAATCGGTTCGATCGCCAATGTCATGCCCGCTCGCAATTTCACGTTCGGCATTTCCCGCGTGCGGAAATTGAAAACCGACGGTTCCTCGTGCAAATTTCGCCCGACACCGTGGCCGGTAAACTCCTCAACGATGCTAAAACCGTTGCTTTTGACATGATCTTCGATCGCACCAGCCAGATCGAGCAAATACGCTCCTGCCTTCACTTGTTCGATACCTTTATAGAGAGCTTCTTCTGCAACTCTAATTAATTTTGCCGATTCTGGTGTCACCTCCACAACTGCGATCGTGATGCAAGAATCGCCGTGAAAACCTTGGTAATATGCCCCCGTATCTACTTTAAGAACATCTCCGGCCCGAATTACTTTTTTGGGACTGGGGATGCCGTGAACAACTTCGTTATTAATGCTAGAGCAAATCGAGCCCGTGAAACCGTGATAACCTTTAAAACTGGGAGTTGCACCCATTTCGCGGATGCGTTTTTCGGCATAAGCATCCAAATCAGCAGTAGTCATTCCCGGTTTCACCATTTGGGAAATTTCTTTGAGTACCGTTGCCACGATTTTCGCTGCTTGCCGCATAATTTCGATTTCGCGTTCCGACTTAATTTCAATGCCTCGACGCTGTTTTTTGACTTGGGGTGCTTGAGTTGGCCCAGAAAGCAGACTGCTAAAAATATTCATGTATTGACTGTCAGGTAATTTTGTACTTAGACGGCAGGTAAAAGCAAAAAACGGCAAATATCCGGCTTTTTAGGCCAAAACGACTGTCTTGTCCGAGCTGTCGATCGCTTGTCCTTTAAGCTAGCTTAATATTTTTCTCAGTAATCGGCACGGGATTGGGGGGAGAGAAATAGTTTTGAGTGCGTGAGAATCCCTTCATATCTTAGTCTGCGGAGGCAGACTTCGTTTGACCGGACGCGGTTTCAACCGCCGAGTCCCTTGGAGCTAAGTTGAATGATTCAACAGGTTTTAGCCTCACTGGATTTCTGATGATTCCTGCGAGGTTAGCAACTCCTGCAATTAACTGAGTTATCTCAACAGGTTTACATAAGTGCATCTGGAAACCAGCTTCCAGCGCTTGCTGGCGCTCTTCCTCTCTCGCGTAGGCCGTCAGGGCGATCGCAGGCATCTTTCCACCCCGCAGCACTTCCATTTCTCTCACCCGCGCGATCAATTCATAGCCGTCTGCTTGCGGCATTCCAATGTCGCTCAGCAGCACATCCGGCCAATAACTCTCCAGTGCAGCTAGAGCCCCGGCCACCGATGTCGCCGATCGCACCATAGCTCCTTCCTGTTCCAGTAAAGTAACTAAAAACTCCCGCGTGTCATCATCATCATCCACCACCAGCAATTCCACATTAGCAAGAGTTGGGAGGGCCTCTGGCGCGTCATTGAGTTGGGACCAATCATCCCCTGCACCTTGCCCGTTTCTCTCAGCAACTGGCAGAGAAACCGTAAATTTTGCACCCTCGCCCGGATTATTCTCTGCGTCAACCTTACCACCGTGCTGTTCCACCAAATGACGGACGATCGCCAATCCCAGTCCCAAACCCCCGTAAGACCTAGTTGTGCTGCTATCAGCTTGGCGGAAGCGATCGAAAACATAAGGCAGAAAATCAGGAGCAATACCAATTCCGCTATCAATTATCTGAATTTGGGCCTCGTCGCCAACTAACTCCAACCGCACCTCTACTTTACCCTCTTCAGGAGTAAACTTAATCGCATTTGAAAGCAAATTCCCGACAATTTGCTGCAAGCGATCGCTATCGCCTAGAACTTTACCGATATTTTGGCTGCCTTCCCATTCTATTACAATTGATTTTGTCTCAGCTAGCGGTCGCAGAGAATCAATTGCCATCTCAATCACATATTCCAACTGAATTGGACGCATATTTAAATTTAGTTTTCCGCGCAGAATCCGCGAAACCTCTAAAATATCTTCAATGAGTTGCGCTTGAGATTTAGCATTGCGCTCAATTGTTTCTAGGGCTTTATCAATAGTTTCTAGGTCAAATGTTTTGGCACGAAGCAGCCTAGACCAGCCGAGAATTGCATTTAAAGGAGTACGGAGTTCATGGGAGAGAATGGCGAGAAATTCATCCTTCATCTGGTTAGCTCTCTCAGCTTCCTGCCGCGCCACCTGCTCGTGGATTAGCCTGCCCCGCTCTTCCTCTGCTTGCTTGCGGTCTGTGACATCTCTAACCGTGCCAACGTGACCGATCAGTTTTCCCAAATCCGAAAACATTGGCGACGACTGCACGTTAATCCAACGCACACTTTCGTTATAAGCTAATCGAAACTCGTTTGAACATTCCTGACCTTCTTTAATCCAAGCTAACAAATCTGCTACTACGCGATCGCGATCTTCTGGATGAACCAACCGCTGCCAAACTGACGCCAAACTTTCCTCCAAAATTAACCCGGAAATGGCTTGACAGCGGGGATTCATGTAAGTACAGCGGCCTTCCACGTCAGCTAAGTAAATTCCCAGCGGCGAACAAGCACACAAAGTGCGAAACCGCTCTTCACTTTTACTTAGTTCATTATTAACAGCAGCTAACTCTGTTGCTTGCCGCTTCACCTCGACTGTTTTTTGGAACAATTCCACAAATACCTGCACCTTCGATGTCAATATTTCCGGTTCCAATGGTTTGAAGAGGTAATCCACCGCACCTAGAGAATAACCTTTAAAAACATGGGTGTCATTACTGCTGAATGCTGTGATAAAAATAATCGGAGTCGATCGCGATCGATCTCTAGAGCGAATCAATGTTGCCGTCTCAAACCCATCCATTCCCGGCATCTGCACATCAAGTAAAATCACCGCAAAATCTTCATTAAGCAGACATCTCAGAGCCTCCGCGCCCGAATTTGCTTGTACTAGATTATAAGAGGGGCTGTTGAGGATAGCTTCTAGAGCCACCAAATTTTCTGGGCGATCGTCAACTAAAAGGACATTTACTCGATCGGGGCGCTGCAGATTCATAAATTTTTTAATCTTTAATTCTTAGCAAGTTGACTAAACACGGAGCGATTTGAGCTAGGGGTAAAATCCAGTCTACTTCAACATTTGCGATCGCGGACGCGGGCATTGTCCGGCATAGAGCCGAAGCCGGTTCCTCGACAAATGTCAATCCTCCCTCAGCTTTAATTTTGGCCAGCCCTTCACTGCCATCAGAACTAGCTCCCGTTAAAATTATGCCAATAACTTTCTCCCCAAAAGCATCAGCAGCAGACTCAAACAGCACATCGATAGAGGGCCGCGCGTGGCAGACAGGAGCCTCAGTTGATAGTGCAAATGTAAAACTTCCGCGACAGAGGATTGGGGATTTTGAATTGTGGATTGGTTGCACTGCCGCGCTCCCCCATCCTATCAAGTCCTTTTCATACGTGCTCTGCTCCCACTCTCCGGGCGATTCTATGAGCAAGTGATAGTCAGCAGGAGCCAAATAAACCCGTCCCGGTGCGATCGGCTCTTTGTCTTCTGCCTCTGTGATTTGGAGAGAGCTTTGGTATTGTAAAAACTCACTAAGCCTATTCTGAGAACTCTTATGGCGGTGTTGGACAATAACTACAGGCAAAGGAAAGCTTTGCGGTAAATCTGCCAGCAGGACTGTCAGAGCCTGTAGCCCTCCCAAAGACGTGCCAACAACCACTATTTCAAAATTTCTTTTATTTAATTCTCCGGTACAGTTTATCACTGCTTTCAATTGCTTCATAGTGTTTTTCATAAGGTGTAAAAGTCAGAGACTCCTGATGTCCTAATCCTAAAACTCCAAACATTCCCAGGCTCTCATAAAAAAGCTTGTGTACCCGCTCTTGGAGCTGTGAATTGAAATAAATCAGCACATTGCGGCACAAAATCACATTAAATTCATTAAAAGAAGTATCCGTTGCTAGGTTGTGGTGAGCAAAGACAATGTTATCTTTAAGTGAGGAGCCAAACATAGCATTCTCATAGGCAGCAGTGTAATACTCAGAAAATGCTTTTTTGCCCCCTGCTTGGTGGTAGAGTTGCGTATATTCTTGCATTTGTTTCAGCGGAAAAATACCACTTTTTGCAGTTTTCAAAACTAATTCATTCATGTCAGTAGCGTAAATCCGACAGCGGTTATAAAGCCCTTCTTCTTGCAGCAATATAGCCATAGAATAGACTTCTTCTCCCGTTGAACATCCAGCGTGCCAAATCCGAATAAAAGGATAAGTACGCAGTACCGGCACCACTTTATTTCTGAAACTAATGTAAAAGCTGGGATCGCGAAACATCGTCGTTACATTAACAGAAATGTCCAGCAGGAAACGGTCTAGGCAGGCAGGATTGTGGAGTAACTTTTCTTGAAGTCCAGAGACAGTGGTGAGCCGTTCCGAGCGAATAGTGTTCCAAATACGACGCTTGAGAGAGGCAAGAGCATAATTGCGAAAATCAAATCCGTAATAGCGAAATAGCCCCTCTAGTAGGAGTTGAATTTCGATTGTTTCAAGTTCATGGCTTTCGGGCATTTTAAATTAGTAAGTGGGAATTGGGCATGGGGCATTGTTAACTGTTGACTGCTAACTGTTGACTGCTGACTGTTGACTGCTGACTGTTAACTGCTAACTAATGACTAATGACTAATGACCAATGACTAATGACTTCTTTCATCGATAAAGCCAAACACGCAGCAGCGAGAGCAACTGTTCCGTATCAACAGGTTTGGTAATGTAGTCAGACGCCCCAGCTTCGATACATTTTTCCCGATCGCCCTTCATAGCTTTCGCCGTAAGAGCAATCATTGGCAGCGAAGCGAATTGAGGAATATTACGAATTGCTTGCATTGTTTCGTAACCGTCCATCTCTGGCATCATCACGTCCATCAACACAATATTTATGTC
>NZ_JAUBTQ010000034.1:0-87746 GCF_036702515.1 Microcoleus sp. BROC3 | reverse complement strand
CCCCCCTTGTAAAGGGGGGGAGTTAAGAATAAGAATAGGATTTTTGCGTGGTAAAGTTAGGGAGTTGAGACTTACAAATAACCACGCCCAAACGGCGACTAAGGCGGCTCCCCACAGGGTGATGAATGCCCAGCAAAAAAGTGCGATCGCCAAACTCGGCCACCAAGGAACTCCCAACCAAGTCATCGGGTGAATTCCCATAATCCAAGATAAAGCTAATCCGTGATAGCCAATTCCCCAGAGTGAAGGAACAAGCAAAAATGAATCAGGAAGGACAATAAATTTTGGTTTTTTTTGTGTTATTGATGGTCGTTCATAACTAACAACCAAAATCCAGAGGGGAACTAGGGCTACCCAAGCCAATAGCCAATCATTTACTGGTGCTGTTGTCAATCCCATCAAAATGCCGCTAAAAAGTGCGATCGCCCAGGCTAATGTTTTTGATTTATGAACCGCGAGTTTTTCAAATTTGTGCCTGTTAAATATCGCCACTTTGATGATTGCCAAAAATAATAATTCTTAATCAATATATCAGATCGATCGGGAAGTTCGGCAAGGCGCAGTGTATGGGATTTAACGGATTTAACGGATTTAACAGAAAAAAATCTCTCAAATTCTACTTGCCAAAACAAAAAGCGCCCCTATAAATAGGAGCGCTTTTTGTTAATCAAAAGCTAAATATAGCCGTTGATGGAAGGAGCAACCATTGCGAATGGGGTGACTTCACCGGCGGCCAAGTCGAGGGGGAAGTTGTGAGCGTTGCGCTCGTGCATGACTTCCATACCCAAGTTAGCGCGGTTGATCACATCAGCCCAAGTGTTGATGACGCGACCTTGCGAGTCGATAACCGATTGGTTGAAGTTGAAACCGTTCAAGTTAAACGCCATCGTGGAAATACCCAAAGAGGTAAACCAGATACCGACAACTGGCCATGCACCTAACAAGAAGTGCAAAGAACGGCTGTTGTTAAAGCTCGCGTATTGGAAAATCAAACGACCGAAGTAGCCGTGGGCTGCAACGATGTTGTAGGTTTCTTCTTCTTGACCGAATTTGTAACCGTAGTTCAAAGATTCAGTTTCGGTTGTTTCGCGAACCAAAGAAGATGTTACCAAGGAACCGTGCATGGCGGAGAACAGAGCACCGCCGAAGACACCAGCAACTCCCAACATATGGAAGGGGTGCATCAGGATGTTGTGCTCGGCTTGGAACACGATCATGAAGTTGAATGTGCCGCTGATACCCAAGGGCATACCGTCAGAAAAGCTGCCTTGTCCGATCGGGTAAATCAAGAATACTGCGGTGGCTGCTGCAACTGGTGCAGAGTAAGCGACGCAGATCCAAGGACGCATACCTAAACGGTAGGACAATTCCCATTCACGACCCATGTAGCAGAAAATGCCAATCAGGAAGTGAAATACTACCAATTGGTAGGGGCCGCCGTTGTACAGCCACTCATCGAGGGAAGCTGCTTCCCAGATGGGGTAGAAGTGAAGCCCGATCGCATTCGATGAAGGAACAACAGCACCAGTAATGATGTTGTTGCCGTACATCAAGGAACCAGCAACTGGTTCGCGGATGCCGTCGATGTCCACAGGAGGAGCAGCGATGAAGGCGATGATGTAGCAAATGGTGGCGCTCAGCAAGGTGGGAATCATCAAGACGCCGAACCAACCCACATAAATGCGGTTATCCGTGCTAGTTACCCAGTTGCAAAACTGCTCCCAAACGTTGCCGCTTTCGCGACGCTGTACGGTTGTTGTCATTTGGTTTATGATTGCTTAATTGAATTTTCAAGGTTCGTTGTGGGGATGCCCCACGCTTATATTAGTAACACCATTCACTAAAGTTTGCCAAGGGATTACTGCTGACAATTTAAACATTTTACAAACTTTTACAAAAACTTGATTATTAGTAAATATTTGTATTTTTTTACAAAGTAATATTACAAGCCAAACGGGTTAAATACAGCGGTCAGAAGAACTGAATCTATTGTCTGTAGGTTGGTTCAGCAGTTCGTGCAAATTATTTTGGTTCAGGTCGATTCTCTTTTAATTTAAATATCTGTTAATTAGGTCGTGAAGAGATGATTTGTAATATTTATTTACATATCCTCGGTGGATTCTGAGAGGGGAAATTTTTATCGGGAGAATACTGACAACCGGGTTTCTAGTGCGATCGGGCTGCATTCTCAATAAGAGCCAATCCACCGGGTTTATTGACGAAAAAAGAAACCCGGTTTCTGAAGCGCTGGGCAATAGAAATCAACCGGGTTTCTGAGGATGTGTCCGCAAGTTATGCGTAAAAATTAGCCTTTAGCCTGGGGGCCACTTCATCTGCCGTCCGCCGAGAATGTGAAGGTGCAGGTGGTCTACAGTTTGGCCGCCGTCGCTGCCGCTATTAATGACGACGCGATAGCCGTTGCTAAGTCCGAGTTGTTCTGCTACGCGCTTGACAGTCAGCAGCAGGTGTCCCATGAGAGCATGATCTTCCGACTCGGCATCGGCTAATTTGGCAATAGGCTGTTTGGGAATGACGAGGATGTGGACGGGTGCTTGCGGATTGATATCTCTGAACGCGAGGGCCAAGTCGTCCTCATAAACGATGTCTGCCGGAATCTCTTTGCGGATGATTTTGCTGAAAAGCGTTTCTTGAGTTGTCATGGGTGTTAACGAAGGAAGTTCGGCAACGGATTCTGTAACGGATGTAACGGATGTAACGGATGTAACGGATGTAACGGATGTAACGGATGTAACGGATGTTGGGAAGAGGAAAGAGGGAAGACCCAACAGGTGAGAGGGAAGAGGAGAAAAAGAAGAGGCAAGGAAAAGTTTTTCTTGCCTCTCCCGATATTCATTAGTCATTGTTAATCATAATAGATGATGAATCAAGGACAGGCAAATTAAGGATTAAGAAAAATGCTTGCTAGGGTGTGGAGTGCATCGATCGTTGGAATTGACGCGGTAAAGGTTGGTGTTGAGGCTGATGTGTCAGGGGGGCTACCGAAAATTGTGGTTGTGGGATTGCCAGATTCTGCGGTGCAAGAAGCTAAGGAAAGGGTTAGGGCTACGCTGAAAAATTCGGGATATGCTTTTCCGATGCGGAGTATTGTGATTAATTTGACTCCGGCGGATTTGCGGAAGGAGGGGCCGAGTTTTGATTTGCCGATCGCCATTGGCATTTTAGCAGCATCGGAACAAGTCAGCGGTGAACTTTTGGGAGATTATTTGTTTTTAGGGGAACTTTCTTTAGATGGAAGTTTGCGGGCTGTGGCTGGGGTTTTGCCGATCGCGGCTGCTGCTCAAAAAATGGGTATTTCGGGGTTGGTTGTACCGGCTGCTAACGCGCAGGAAGCGGCTTTGGTGCAGGGAATATCTGTTTATGGTTTTGAGAATATTTTTGCTGTTACTGATTTTTTGAACAATCCTGAAGTTTATTCGCCTGTAGAAGTAAACGGTCGAGAAGAGTTAGCAAAAACGCGGTTTTCGGGTCTAGATTTAAAGGATGTAAAGGGGCAAATTCACGCGCGGCGGGCTTTAGAAATTGCGGCCGCGGGGGGACACAATTTAATTTTTGTGGGGCCGCCAGGGAGCGGTAAGACTATGTTGGCGAGGCGTTTGCCTGGTATTTTGCCGCCGCTGACTTTTGACGAAGCTTTGGATGTGACTCAAATTCATTCGGTGGCTGGGTTGTTGAAGGATAAGGGAAGCTTGGTGGGCGATCGGCCTTTTCGCAGTCCTCACCATTCGGCATCGGGGCCTTCTTTGGTAGGTGGTGGCAGTTTTCCGCGTCCGGGTGAAATTTCTTTAGCACATCGCGGCATACTTTTTCTGGATGAATTAACTGAGTTTAAAAGAGATGTTTTGGAGTTTTTGCGACAACCGCTGGAAGATGGTTATGTGACGATTTCTCGAACTAGACAATCGGTGATGTTTCCGGCGCAATTCACTTTAGTTGCTAGTACGAATCCTTGCGCTTGCGGTTATTACGGCGATTCGATTCAACCGTGTACTTGTTCGCCGCAAAAGAGGGAGCAATATTGGGCAAAACTTTCGGGGCCTTTGATGGATCGGATTGATTTGCAAGTGGCGGTTAATCGTTTGAAACCCGAGGAAATTACGCGACAGCCGACGGGGGAGGAGTCGGAACCGGTGCGGGTGAGGGTGCAGCGGGCGCGAGAGCTCGCAACTCGCCGTTTTCAGTCGGAATCTAGTTTGCGCTGTAATGCGGAGATGCAAAGCAGCCACATTAACAAATGGTGTCAGTTGGATGAGGCTTCTCGGAATTTATTGGAGATGGCGATTCGGAAGTTGGGGCTTTCGGCGAGGGCTAGCGATCGCATTTTGAAGGTTGCTAGAACTATTGCTGATTTGTCGGGGGATGAGAGCTTGAAAACGAATCATGTGGGGGAGGCGGTGCAGTATCGGACGATCGATCGGATGCAGTAAAGGGGATTTGTGCGATCGTTTTTCAAGTCGTAAGTTGATATATTGCAGGTGGGTATTTTGGTTCGGGAATGGGTTTTCCCGCAGTTGTTGCAGCTTCCAGCCATGCTGTTTTAGCAATTTGTAGTTCCTGCAAAGCTGATTCTGGGGTTTCGCCAAAAGCGGAACAGTATTTTAAATCAGGAATATCGGCAATGTAGCCTTCATCTTGGTTGCTGTAAAAAATATTGATGTGATAGTCTTTCATGGTTCATCATCCTCTATTGTAAGAGTGAATTAATCCTATTCCTCGTATAAACCAGCTTCCTCAGTCATCTCGATTAGCTGGTCTAATAGTTTACGGCGCTTTCTGTCGCGATGTTCTTTATAAATGATTAAATCTTTAAATCGAATCCGCCGATGCGAACCTACTTTGATATAAGGAATTGCTCCTTCATCTAGCAACTTGACAAGAAATGGTCGCGATACATTCAGGATATTAGCAGCTTGCTGCGTCGTCAGTTCGCGATTGTAACGAACTATCGAAACAGCCCGATCTGATGCCATTGCTTGTACAGCTTGACGCAGGATATTGCAGACTGATTCGGGAATTAGAATCTCTTCTCCATTACTTGTGACTAATTTGGGCTGTGCAGATTCTCGGCTAAGTATCTGTGCTAATTGTGCTATGGATTCTTGTTCTTTTTCTGGAGGCAAAACAGACTCTGGCGATGCTTTTTGCTTCAACATAGCAAGTCTCTCTTTTAATGTGTTTTTGTCTGATTTATGTAGTTTTGGACTCACTTCGAGCAAAGAAACCGGGTTTTTCCCGAAAATATTTCGTTGCTACCAGCAGATTCGCGAAAAAACCCGGTTTCTGGCTACCCGCGTGTAAGTCTCCGGCGCATACTCAGTTGTTTTCACGATAACACTTTTCGCGCCGTAAACGCAATATCCGAAACAAACGAAATATCCAAATTTGTATGAAGCAAGGTCGCAGCGTACATCCTTGCGGTTAGGGAAAATGAGCTTTGTATTGGCTTATGATTCAGACTTTTTGAGTATTCTTACTATTTCTTCAAGCAGTTTATCTATAGCTTGTGAGCTGTTGACTTGAGTTGCGTTGGGGAGAGATTCGGTATTTCTAATGTGCTCATGCAGATAACCATCACTTATGTTTTTTTGGATACTATATAGTCCTTTCATTGCATTTTTAAAAGACTGGGTGCCAGAATAATTATTTGCTACTTTCTGGAAGTTGTCTATGCCTACTCCAAATATAGGAGGTACATGATCCATGATTGCACGAGTAAGCATGGCAGTCGCATAATAATTCCCATTAGAATAGTTACTATTTAGTTCCTCACATAATTTTATAAGTTTTGAAAGATCAAATTTTGATTTTTTTGATGAAATTTCTTTAAGTTCCTGTAGTCTGCCTTCATCAATAAAAGGGTGATTGGGTGACACATTTAAAGCTCGATCAACCTGATTTTTGGGTTTATTTGTACTCGCGATCTTCTCCACTTCAGCTATTCCTTTAGGTGTAATCCAAACATGACAATCAATCTCATCCAATGGATTATCTTTTTTTATGAAATCCTCCGTGGATAAGTATTTTGAAATAACTAAAATTTCACCTCTTGATAAAAGTAGAGAATTAGCAATATAACGAAGAGAGATATTTTTAGTAGTTCTATTGAGTTCGGAAGCAGCTTTATAAACACAATGCAAAAAATCCAAATGCGTCTTTTCTAGTGATCCAGAATATTGACTATCGACGTTCATAGTTAACCTCAATAAAATCTTTGTACGATCGTTCACATTCAGTATCTCTAAACAGTATATTATATACGGCTTTGTACAAATATGCCCACGTCGTGCGAAGGAATCTGAAATAATCGTTCTAGCTTCTTAATTGCTGGCAATGGTTTACCTTCAGCTTGGCAACTTTCGATTAGTAACTCCAGTACCTCTCGCGCATTGTAGATAGCTTCTTCATAAGAATCTCCGTGAGTTACCGGCTGCATTACATCCTCAAATTCAGGCAAAAACACGACAAAGCATCGATCTTCTTCTGACCATTGGATAACAATTGTATATTTCATGGTTCTGTCTCCTCTGCTTCGATTTGCCTAAGCACCTCAATTGTTTCGTTAAAGTGGACAGGCGATCGCATCAAAGGGAATGACGCGATCGCACTTTTGAGCCAGGTTCGATTGTCAGATTAATCCTTATCGAAGTAAAACCCTATGGTAACTCCCAGCAAACCTACTTGGGGAGTAATGATCAGGGGAATTAAATCCTTGAGTAACCCTTTATCAGAATTTGGCATTAACGAGCTTACCCCTACTACAACAAAAGTCGTAACCAGCGACGTAGCAAACATTGTGAGCAAACGATTAGCTATTTTTGAGCGCGTCCGCTCTCGATTTTTACCAACCCAAGCCTCTAGATTTTGGCAGACTTCCTCGCTAGGGGGGACGCTACCAACGTAGTCGCTAGTATCCAGTTGACCGATCAAAACGATTTCCTCAAGAGTATCGTTATCATTAGGCTGGATATAGCTATAGTTGTGCGGGTCGTACTGTTTTGTGTTCATGCTTGTGTTTATGGGGGTTTGTTTTTTCAAGGATTAATGAATGATTAATGACTTGTTTAGCCCCCCCACAGCTTGCATTATCTAAATATTACTTCCCGCACTTCTTTGTCAGAATTTAGAAGTAAAACTTTAGACCCTTGTTTGATCTCTTTGTGAAGGTAAGCTTCAGTTGCAATAGCTTTCCGAAGCGCCTCAATTTGAGTTATCCCTTGGGTTGTAGCAAGCCATTCCAATAGTTCAGCAGCATCCGCAGATAAAGTGACGGACATCCGCTTAACATTTGGGGGACGAGGGGCTTGTGCATTAGGAAAGCAAGATCCTGTATTTTTGAATCGTTGTGTGTTCATTGTTTGTTGTCAAGCTACACATCTATTATATACCTGGCTTTGTATTTTAAGGTGTTTTTTTTTCACCAATTTGGTGTTAAATATGCTTGTAGAGAAAAAAATGAGTCATCGGCTTTACCAAGCACAGCCACAGGTAAATAACCATTCAAATTCCCCATCCCGACTCAAGACGGAGGCCTCGCAGAGGTACAATAGGACGATCGCATTCCCCAAAACTCCCACCGTGATAGAGCGCTACACCTTGCCCGAAATGGGCAACATCTGGACTGAAACCGCCAAACTCAAAAGCTGGCTGCAAGTAGAAATCGCTGTCTGCGAAGCTCAAGCCGAACTCGGCTACATCCCCGCCGCCGCAGTCGAAGAAATCAAAGCTAAGGCTAATTTTGACCCCAAACGAGTCCTCGAAATTGAAGCGGAAGTCCGCCACGACATGATCGCTTTCTTGACAAATGTCAACGAATATGTAGGCGATGCCGGCCGCTACATTCACCTCGGCTTAACCAGTTCCGATGTGCTCGATACCGCTTTGGCGCTGCAATTAGTCGCCAGCGTCAATATCTTGTTAGAACGTGTCGAAGAATTGAGTCAAGCTATTCGCTATCAGGCTCAACAGCATCGCAATACCGTCATGGTTGGCCGATCGCACGGAATTCACGCCGAACCCATCACCTTTGGCTTTAAACTAGCAGGATGGCTGGCAGAAGTCTTTCGCAGCCGCGCCCGATTGGTGAATTTGCGATCGTCCATTGCAGTCGGCAAAATCTCCGGCGCAGTCGGAACCTATGCTAATATCGATCCGCGAATAGAAGCGATCGCCTGTCAAAACCTCGGACTCGAACCCGATACCGCATCGACTCAAGTCATTTCGCGCGATCGACACGCCGAATACGTCCAAACCTTAGCACTTTTAGCAGCATCGATCGAGCGTTTTGCAGTAGAAATTCGCAACCTGCAACGCACCGACGTTCTCGAAGTCGAAGAGTTCTTTTCCAAAGGGCAAAAAGGCTCATCCGCCATGCCCCACAAACGCAACCCGATTCGATCGGAAAGACTCACAGGGATGGCAAGAATTGTCCGCGCCAACGCCGTCGCAGCCTTAGAAAACGTTGCACTTTGGCACGAACGAGACATCTCTCACAGTTCCGTAGAACGGATGATTTTGCCCGACAGTTCTACAGTAACTCACTTCATGTTAGTAGAAACCACAGACTTAGTAAAACACCTGCTAGTCTATCCCGAAAATATGAAGCGAAACATGAACCTTTACGGCGGAGTCATCTTCAGCCAGCGAGTGATGTTAGCCTTAGTAGAAAAAGGCACCAGTCGCGAAGACGCCTACAAAATTGTGCAATCTTGTGCTCACGAAGCTTGGAACAAACCCGGCGGCAATTTCTACAATTTAATTGCTAAGGACGATCGGGTAACAGCTAAGATGACAACCAAAGAAATTGATGATTGTTTCGATCCGCAGTATCAATTGAGGCACTTAGATTTAGTGTATCAGCGGTTGGGAATTTAAAAATCTTTTGAATTTCCGACTTGGGATCTGGATAGTGTAGGTTGGGTTGAGGAACGAAACCCAACTCTTCTAACTAAAATAAGGTGTTGGGCTCTAGCGTTGCGTAGGGTTCGCTTACACTCAACCCAACCTACCCAACTCAATAAGACTAAAATAAAGCGATCGGTGATATGGTGCTTTGGGATGAGAGTTTTAATAACTGGCTTTGAGCCAAATGATGATGGTTTGAATGCCTCAGAGTTGGTTGTGGTGTCGTTACGCGACAATCCTACTCAGGAGATCCGTCAGTACGTTGATTGCATTGACTTCAAGATTCTGCCTGGTAATACCAACACCCTCGGACACGTAGTTGATGAAACTCTCAAAGCATTTTCACCGGATATTTGTATTGGGATCGGTCAGGCGCGGGGTTACAACAAAATAGCTATTGAGCGAATGGCAAAGAATTTAAGATATTTTGTGACTTTGGATGCAGCAGGAAACGCACCCAAGGGAAAGCCGATTGTCCCCAATGCTCCTATTGCCTATTGGGATTGTCTAGCAGATCCCGAAGATTTGGTTTCCCTGTTAGAAAGCCACAACATTCCAACTAGGATTTCAAATGATTGTGGAACTCATCTATGCAATCAAGTTTTTTATCACTTTCTTCATTGGAAGGAGATTCATAATTCTGATATGAAGGTTGGTTTTATTCACATTCCAGCATTGCCGGAGCAAGTCATTAAATACTGGTCAGAGTCACCATTTATGCCAATAGAAATGACCCGTAAAGCTCTGTCCCTAATTATTAGTAGGCAAATTCAGTCTGTCGATCCAAGTCTATACGTGGGTTAATAAAGCCCATGCACGCCGACCGCCGAAAGTTTTTTTGTCTAGTAGCAATTTCAATAGCCGAACCCGGACTTGGTATTACCAATCCTCATGCGGTAAGGACATAAATTGCATCTTTGCCAAGACAGGATCTAGTTCAGAGGACTCTTCAGAATAGACTTGATGCAAGTTTGCTCAAAATTCGAGATCGGTTGTGTCGCCGCAGATACGCCTGCAATGCTTTTGTATAAAGCTCACTGCGCGATTGCCCTAACAGACCAGCCAAAGCCTCGGCTTCTTCAAAAACTAAATCTGGAAGTGAAATTGCAGTTTTCATAGCTCCCCTTGCTGTCAAGGTGACATCATAATATTGGTTATAGCATAGAACAACGACCTCAATCTACTTTTTAACACTCACAATCAGAACAGCTATGAAATTTAATCGTTTTGGAAAATACCCGATCGCATTTATGCTAGTGTTGCTATGTGCGATCGGTCTGCACCATATAACATTTGTCCGCGCCCAGGAGCCGCCACAAGTGCAAATTACCCAACCAGAACCAAACCCAGTATTACCTGAAAGTATTTTCATGAGTCAACTTCCCCCTTCGGCACGACTGGTTGACATCCGCACCGTAAATCCCAACATTCGCCTCGATATCCGATACGCCACTACTAACAATTTCTTGAAACGAAAACTTTACCCTATATCGAAATGCGCTTTGAGAAGTTCTGTTGCTCAACAGTTAGGGCTGGTTCAAACAGATTTGGAAAAAATCGGATTGGGCTTGAAAGTTTACGATTGCTACAGACCTTTCTCTGTGACTAAGCAAATGTGGCAAGCTTGGCCAGATCCGCGCTATGTTGCTAATCCTGCTAGGGGTTCGCGGCACAATCGCGGTGCTGCTATTGATTTGACTTTAGTCGATCGCACCGGCAAAGAATTAGAAATGCCAACAGCTTACGATGATTTTACCGAAAAAGCTCACGCAGATTATCAAGGCGGCAGCGCGCAATCTCGGAAAAATCGTCAAGTGCTTAAGGATGCGATGAAAAAACACGGATTTATCGGTATCACAACCGAATGGTGGCACTTTGATTCGGAAGATTGGCAGAAATTTGCGATTCTTGATATCTCGCTTGGGGCGATTCCTTAATTATACTATTAAAAGTCGTATATCCGGGTAGGGACACGGCACTGCCGTGTCCCTACAGATGTCAGGGAAATTATCGCAATTTTACCGAAAATTCGTATTCGTATCCCCGGAAATTTGAGTCTAATTGTAATGTGTAATTGCCTGTTACTGGCACTTTTCCAGTCCACTCTGTTTCATTGCCTTGATAAGGCTCTCCGGCTAAAAGTTTGCCACCGGGAGTTATAATTTGCGGGAAAACTTCTTTCCGGTTCCTAACAGTCATTGTTTGACCTTTTCTAGCGCGAATCCGGTAAGAATGACTGCCGCCGCCGATAATTCGACCTTTGACGATCGCCTCATCTCCTCCCGGCAGAAAATTAATCTGCTGGTTGACGTTAGAACAACTGCTTTCGGTGCGGTTTTTGGCAATCCAACCGGGCGGATCGGTAATTCGCAGCCAACCGTTTTGTTCTTCGGCAACTGAAACAAAGGTATTATTTTTAAGTTTTCCTACTATGTTGCTGCCCCTTACTTGCGGGATCGATCGCACATTTAGCGGTGGATTCGGATCGCTGACTACAGCTTGGGTGATTTTGCAACCCGAATTTGGCGGTGTGACAACTACTGGCTCAACTTTTGCCCCAGAGACTCCTGCAACTAGCGAGGATGGAACAGCCGGGGTTTTTGCAGGTTGGGGTTGGGATTTCGGAGATGCAGCAGCCTGGGTTTGTGCTTGCAAAGGTTCTGGTTGCCGAGATTCGGGATTGTTCGTCGGCGCTGCAATTGGGTTTCTGGTGGATGCCGGGGATTCAGCGAGGGGAGGATTGGATTGTTTCATCGTACCCGACTGTATAGTTGCAGCAGCCACTCCCACCGCTGTTGCCAGTCCTGCTAAGCTTACTGTGATGATTTGAGCCTTAGTAAATGACATAAAAAACCCTCTCTGTATCTATACTAATAATTTTTGTTTGGGAGTTGGGGCGATCGCCAGTTAATTTATAGTGGAAATACCTAGTGCGGGCCGCTGGGTCAGGATTTTTAGATAAAATTTCAGATCCATAATTGTCGCAATAATTTGAGTCAATATATACTGGACGCCTATACTGATGGTAATCTTGCTCTGGGTTATTTGCGCGCCAATTTGCGAAGGTAAGCGTTCAGCGCGAGGTACATAAAATGTCAAAATTGATTCCTCTGAGATTACAACCGCCCCGCGATCGATTGTTGGAGGAGGTGAAGCAGGAAGTCCAAGCAGGACGATCGCAGTCTTTGCACGCGGCTGTGCAGGCTAACCTCAGTCAAGACTCGCCGCCTGTTGGTGTTAACCGCTGTTGGGATGTGGAAGTGAAAGCCGGCAACCGTCCGAGTTTTCGGCTTCCTCCCAAAGCAAGCATTGCTAAAGTATTCGATCGCGCCGGCGGTAAATTGGTAATTTTGGGAGCGACGGGTGCAGGCAAAACTACGACGCTGCTAGAATTAGCTCGGGTGTTAGTTTCCCGCGCCCAAAAAGATGCTAGTTTGCCAGTACCTGTGCTGTTTGAACTCGGATCGTGGAAAGCAGAATCCGGGGCGATCGCCGATTGGTTAATTGCTCAACTTCAGTTCAAATACGGCATCTCTCCTGCTGTCGGCAAAAAATGGCTGGTCGAACAAAAATTGCTGCCTCTCCTCGACGGCTTGGACGAAGTGGAAACCCACCGCCAAAATATCTGTATTCAAGCAATCAATCAGTTTGTTGAAAGCGAATTTAAACCCAAACATTTAGTAGCTTGCAGCAGTTTTGAAGTTTACAAAAATTGCGAAACTAGATTTCGCCTGCAAGCCGCAGTTTTATTGAAACCTTTAACAGAAACTAAAATTCAAAATTATCTGCTAGAAGCTAGAAGCCGCGAACTTTGGTACAGCATTGAACACGAGCCGGAGTTGTTGAAATTGGCAAAAGTTCCCTTGCTTTTGAGCATGATGGCTCTGGCTTACGACGATATTTTAATTGAAGCTTGGAAGCGCATAACTTCCGCAGAAGAACAGCGCAAATATCTGTTAACTGCCTATATCCGCCACCAAATCACCGGGGAAGTCAAGCAGTATCCCAGAGGAAAGGAACTGCGGCCCGAACAAATTCGCCACTGGCTGGGATGGTTGGCTAGAAGAATGGAACAGCAAGGAATTCAAGAATTTTACCTCGATCGCATACCGTCTAGCTGGCTGCAAACAGCCGATGAACGGCGCAAGTATCAGTTGGGAGTTAAGCTGGTTGGCGGGCTGATTTGGGTGATTTTGGGATTAATTGCCACCCTCGTTTCCGGGTCAATTTGGGGATTAATTGCGGGTGCTGTTGCTGCGGTAATTAGTGCTTTGTTGCCGGGAATTCCCGGGATTGAAAGTTTTATCTTGCGCCTTGTGCTGTGGTCTAACGGCTACATTCCTTGGGATTACAAGCGTTTTCTCGATGCTGCGACCGATCGCCTGCTGCTGCAAAAAACTGGCGATCGGCGTTATCGATTTATTCACGATTTACTGCAAAAACATTTTTCGGAAATATAAAGACCGGAGCTTGACAAAATTAAATATAATGGATGTAATTGTGAAGGAGATTCCAATATTCGACAAGCAAAAGGAAACTCAATGACTGTAAAATTCATTCTGAGCGAATACGTTGACCAAGCAATGGCTGAAGCCATGTATGACAAACTTGAAGATCATAGCTTTGTAGGTAAAATTCCCGTTTGCAAGGGAGTCATCGCCTTTGGTTCAACTTTAAAAGAGTGTCAAAATGAGTTGCAATCAACTTTGGAAGACTGGATTTTGCTAGGGTTGAAATTGCGACATCGCTTGCCCGTCATTGACAATATTGATTTAAATAGGGGATAGCTTGTCAACTACCACACACCCATCCTAAAAAAATGTTGGTGGTATTTTTGCCATTTGAAATAGCTGTTCCGCCGTAAATTCTAATCCATCAAAAAGTGGCTCTTTTAATAGGGTATCTCCCATATAAGTTTGCGGTGCTGCATCGGGGTAAAAAACTGTAAGACTTCTCGCCTTGCTATCTACTACCCAAACCCGCAATACCTTAGCATCTAAATAATCTCTCGCTTTAGCAGCTAACTGACCGAAAGTTTGTTCTGGTGAAATAATTTCTATGACTAATTCTGGGACTACAGGACAGGCTTCATCTTGATTCCAGTCAGGAGATAAGCGTTGGTAAGAAACATATAAAAGATCGGGTACTGCCACCCAGTCTCGCCCGTGGCGGGTTAATTTTACCGCCCATTCTACACCAATTTCTCCCCGTTCGTCACCCCACTGTTCGAGGAGTTTTATTAGGCTTCTGGTGAGGCGAGAATGAAATTTTTTAGGTGATATTTTTGGTACTGCTTGCTCGTCAATAAGTTCGTAGGTAATATCGCCTTCTCCTTCGCCAAGAGCGAGAAACTCTTCCAGAGTGAGTTGAGTTTTTGTCTGGAGCATAATATTCCTCTGCTGTGGGCAGGCAAGTTAGTATTATTTTAACTTAAATATTCGTTGACATAATACAAATGTTATGATAAAGATTGGCAAAGTCTCAGGTTTTAACTGTCAAATTTGCGATCGACTCCTAGATCGACACCCTCGAAAGGTTAAGATTCTAATCTGACTAAGACTTTCAAAGGTGGTACCCGCCACGTGATTTATCCGTGGAATCAATCCCAAATCTAAAATCTAAAATCCTCAAGCCCCCGAATTTATCCGTGGGGTCAATCCCAAATCTAAAATCTAAAATCTAAAATCGAATGACCCTCCTGCAATCATTGCTTCACCTCCTATGGCAGAAACCTTATGGTTTTTGGACTAACCGGGCTATATTGTTTTTACAGCTTCATTAACACTATGCACATAGCTCGATTTACCGAAGTTTGCTAGAAACTTGATAGAAGCTAAAACCCTTACAGAACCTTGAAAAATCAATATGTACGCCAAAACACAAGCCATCCCCGAGACGGTCAAAGTTCAGTCCGATAACGGTACTCTCCGATTACAGTTCAGTACCAAGTACAACCCTATTTTTGGGGGCAAGCGGAAGCATCAGGGTTTAAGTCTGAAGGACACTCCCGAAAACTGGCAAAAGGCGATCGCTATCGCTTGGAGGATTGAAGGTGACTTGCAGCATCCAGACTGGCAACAATTGTTTGACCCAAGTTTTGCTAAGTACGGTTTGAAAACCAAGTATGCTGCTGAGCTCAAGCTGGCAGCGCCAATACCTGAACCTGAACCTGAGATGACTGTTGGGGCAATGTGGGAGGATTACTTGGAGTGGAAGCAGCCACAGGTACAGCCGACTACGTTTGAAATATGGCGAAAAACCTTTACTAATGCTCTTAATGGTTTAGTTTGGGATAAAAAAACAGGGACATTTACTAAAACTCAAACTGGTATCTGGGAGATTGTTTTAAACTTAGTCTCCGAAACAAGCGTTACTAATCTGCCACTAGGGGCAAAAAATAAGTCATTACTAATTGGCGCTCTTAAGGAAGCATTTACCCGTTTACAGTCTCAAAACAAAACGAGACTTGCGGTTAATCCGTTTATAATTATCGGTAGCGCTCTTGAAACCAAAACCGACAAATACAAGTCAGTAACGAATACTGAAGGCGATACCCTTAAATGGTGGCAGATTAAGTCTGATACTGATGTTGATCCAGGGGAAAAAGACCGACGTGCTTTTACTAAGGAAGAGCGTGACATCATTATCAAGGCTTTTTACGAGTCTGACAAACCCGCTACCCGTCAAGCAGCCCCCTTGATTGAGTTTCTGTTTTTAACTGGATGTCGTAGTGGTGAGGCTTTCGCAATGCGATGGCAAGACATAAAATTGGATCGTGGTTACATCTTTTTTTATAAGTCATACAGTACACGCCTAAAAGATACTTTTCAGACTAAAGATGGCGTTGATAGGCTTTTTAAGATTTACCCAAAACTTAACGAGTTTTTATTGCGTATCAAACCACCTAACGCCAAACCTACTGATTTATTGTTTTCCAAATTAAACGGAAAATCTTATGATTCCAGCGCGCTTGGCAAAATTTGGAACAGGTCGAACAGTTGGACTGATGTCAATGGCTTAGAGTGCTTTACTGATGGCATTGTTACTGAGTTAGTAAAAACTGGTGCAATAAGTTGTTACTTATCTCCTTACCATACCCGCCATACATTTATTACTCTCATGGCTCATCACAGCGGTATCGACCTAGTATTGTTAGGAGCCTGTTGTGGCAATAGCGCTGACATGATACAACGTCATTATTTAGGTATTAACACAGAAGCAAATTTACCCGACATCTAGCCACACTTTACCTAGTGACCGCCCCTTTTTAAGGGGGCGGTTTTTTATTGGGCGGTTTTTTATTGGCGATCGCTCCGGCACGGGAGTAAGTAACTTTCATTCACATCGTCTGCATAGTGTGAAGGAAGTAGGTGAGTCACTTAGTCTTTGTGTGTATTTTCTGGCTTAGCAGCCCAAGATAGGCGGCTATTCCTAAAAAAGCAAGGTAGGACTAACAAGGTAGGGGGTAAGCTAGAAGATTGATAGAAGAGTTCGCTTGTAAGCGAGTGTCAGGTAAGGGACACTAGGACAAGCAAACAGATCACAACAAGGTTCAAAAACCCCCTAAAATGGCTGTTTTGCTAGAGTCCTGATAGAAATTAGTCAATTAGAGCCTGAAAGTATTGGAAAACAGTAGCATGAAAGAAACCTTATTGTTCAACGCCCTCCGTGAGGCGTTAGACGAAGAAATGGCCCGCGACTCCGCCGTATTCGTACTCGGCGAAGACGTAGGTCAATACGGCGGTTCCTATAAAGTCACCAAAGACCTATACAACAAATACGGCGAACTTAGAGTGCTCGACACCCCGATCGCCGAAAATAGCTTTACAGGCATGGCAGTAGGCGCAGCAATGACGGGACTGCGGCCGATCATCGAAGGCATGAACATGGGCTTTTTGCTGCTGGCCTTCAACCAAATTTCCAACAACGCCGGAATGCTGCGCTACACATCCGGCGGCAACTTCAAAATGCCAATGGTAATTCGCGGGCCAGGCGGCGTGGGCCGGCAACTCGGCGCGGAACACTCCCAGCGCTTAGAAGCATATTTCCAAGCAGTACCGGGTTTGAAAATAGTCGCCTGTTCGACTCCCTACAACGCCAAAGGACTCTTAAAATCTGCCATCCGCGACGATAACCCCGTTCTGTTTTTCGAGCACGTTCTTCTTTACAACCTCAAAGAAAATTTGCCAGAAACAGAATATTTAGTGCCGCTGGACAAAGCAGAAATTGTGCGATCGGGCAAAGATGTCACAATCGTGACATATTCGAGGATGCGACACCACGTCATGCAAGCCGTGCCCGCCCTGGTAAAAGAAGGTTACGATCCAGAAGTAATCGACCTAATTTCTCTCAAACCCCTGGACATGGAGACCATCGGCGCATCCATTCGCAAAACTCACAAAGTAATTATTGTAGAGGAGTGCATGAAAACAGGAGGCATCGGTGCCGAACTAATTGCCTCAATCAGCGATCGATTTTTTGACGAACTCGACGCACCGGTTTTGCGCCTGTCTTCACAAGATATTCCCACACCTTACAACGGGAATTTGGAAAGACTGACAATTGTCCAGCCCACTCAAATTGTCGAAGCAGTCCAAAAAATGGTAGCTTTGCGAGTATAAATAGTGATTAGTCAGTAGTCATTGGTTGACTGTTGACTGTTGACTGATGACTGTTGACGGATGACTGATGACCGATGACTGTTGACTAAAATCTGCCAACCGCCAACTGCCAACTGACAACTGCCAACTGACCAATGACTAATAATTAAATATGCAAAAACAACGTTCAATATTAGCCCTAATTTTGGTTTTAATCATCGCCGCCATTACTGTAATAGTAACAATTCCGACGCGGCTGGGATTAGACTTGCAAGGAGGGTCGCAACTCACAATTCAAGTAAAAACTACCCCCACAATTCCCAAAATTGACCAGGGAATGTTAGAAGCAGTGCGGCGGATTGTCGAAAACCGCGTCAACGGTTTGGGAGTTTCCGAAGCATTAGTCCAAACAGTAGGAGAAGACCAAATTCTCGTGCAGTTGCCCGGAGTAAATGACCCGCAACAAGCAGAACGAGTTTTGGGCGGCACCGCCAAGCTAGAATTTCTGGAACAACTGCCCGGAACAGAAACACAATTAGCCATTGAGAGGCAGTTGCAGCAGGAATTGCTGGTCAAACAAACAGCCTTGAAAACTAGCAACAATGAGGCGGCTATTAAAGAAAATCAGGCTGCTTTGAAAAGAAGCAATGAGGCGATCGCCAAACTCTTCAAAAGCAGCGGATTAGGTGGCGAAAACCTCAAAGACGCTCAACCTCAACCCTTGGCGGCTGGGAACAACTGGAACGTTGCTCTTGTTTTCGATACCAAAGGAGGCGAACTCTTTGCCCAACTCACTAAAAATTTAGCAGGAACCGGACGCAGTATCGGTATTTTCCTAGACGAAAGAATGATCAGTTCTCCAGTCGTCGGCGTTGAATTTGCCCAGACAGGAATTACTGGTGGGAGTGCCGTAATTCAAGGCAACTTTACAACGCAAGAAGCCAACGATTTAGCAGTGCAATTGCGGGGCGGCGCTTTGCCGGTGCCTGTCGAAATTGTAGAAAACCGCACGATCGGCGCTAGCTTGGGTAAAGACAGCATTCAAAGCAGTATTAACGCAGGTATCGGCGGCTTAATTCTAGTCTTGATTTTCATGGTGGCCTACTATCGGCTCCCCGGCGTAATTGCCAATATTGCGCTGTTAATTTATGCTCTGTTAACTTGGGCAGCTTTCGTGCTTTTGGGAGTGACATTAACGCTGCCGGGAATTGCTGGTTTTGTGCTCAGCATCGGGATGGCCGTGGATGCTAACGTGCTGATTTTTGAGCGCACGCGCGAAGAGTTGCGGGCGGGGAAATCGCTTTATCGATCGGTCGAATCGGGTTTTTACCGGGCTTTTTCCAGCATTTTAGACGGCAACGTCACAACAGTTATTGCTTGTGCTGCTTTGTTCTGGTTGGGCGCTGGTTTAGTTAAAGGGTTTGCTGTAACTCTGGCATTGGGCGTAGTAGTGAGTATGTTTACTGCTATTACTTGCAGCCGGACTCTACTTTTGGTAGTGTTGGGCTTTCCGGCCCTGCGAAAACCTCAGTGGTTCTGTCCCGATTTGTCTAAAACTGCTAATAGTTAACTGTTGTTATTAGTTATTAGTTATTAGTTATTAGTTATGTGTTAGTTAGCTGATACTAATAACCAATAACTAATAACGACTGACTTCTTCCTTCTTCCTTCCATCCGTTACATCTTGTACACTGCTTCGTTGCCGAACTTCCCTATTCCTTCAAATTATGAAATTCAGTGTTATCAAACAGCGATCGCTCTGGTGGAGTATTTCCGCCGCTATCATCCTCGCAGGTATAGTGTCGATGGCAATTTCTTGGACTCGTCCCGACATCCGCGCACCGCTGCGGCCCAGCTTGGACTTTATCGGCGGCACTAGGCTGCAATTTGAACTCGACTGCACGAAACCGGAAAATTGTAAACCCATCGATCTTGCTGCTGTCCGCGAAGTGCTGGACGCCCAAGGTTTAGGTGGCAGCAGCATTCAAGTTATCGGCAAAGAACAGCGAGGTTTATCACTGCGAACGAAAACTTTGGATGTCGAACAGCGGACTAATTTACAAACAGCTTTGAGCGAAAAGATAGGCGTTTTTGCTCCTCAATCTACTCAAATTGATACGGTTGGCCCTACCCTCGGTAAACAATTATTTACTTCGGGATTGTTGGCTTTATTTCTGTCCTTTGCTGGCATCACAGTTTATTTAACATTCCGGTTTCAGTTGGATTACGCCTTTTTTGCTTTCGTTGCTCTCTTCCACGACGTGTTGGTTACTCTTGGTGTTTTCTCGTTTTTGGGTTTAGTTCAAGGAGTGGAAGTTGACAGTTTATTTGTGGTCGCTCTCTTGACAATTATCGGTTTTTCTGTTAACGATACAGTGGTAATTTACGATCGCGTGCGAGAAGTAATCAAGCTAAATCCGGGACAGTCGATCGATCAAATTGTCGATGATGCGGTCATGCAGACCCTGGGAAGGTCAATTAACACGACGATGACAACGCTGCTGACATTGTTTTCAATCTTTTTGTTTGGCGGCGAAACCCTCAAATACTTTGCTTTAGCTTTGATTGTCGGTTTTATTGCTGGTGCGTATTCGAGTATTTTCATTGCCAGTACGCTGCTAGCTTGGTGGCGCAGTCGCACCGGCAACTCTATCCCCGTCCCCGCAGAAGGAATCAACCAGTCAGAGGAAGTTTAATTGTCATTGTTCATCAGTCATTAGTTATCAAGCTGCTGACTGCTGTTAACGGTTAACTCAAGGCTAAGGCAAAAAAAATGATTTGACGCGCCACTGATAGCGGTAAGTTGCGCGCTGGGTACCCTAAATACTAATGACTAATGACTGATAACTAATGACTAATGAAAGCGACGCAAATTTTCAAATAGAAGTCCAAAGGCTTCACAAACTAACAGTTTACGGCCGCTGGTTAACTGTGATATTGCTCTGGATTAGCGTCGGTTCTTTGAGCATTTGGGGTTTGCGCCGCGAAATCGCTTTGTGGTTAGAACACTTCACTTGGGCGGCGGTGCGCTACGGTTTATATTTTCACCGCTTGCCGACTCTCGGTTTGGGTTTGTGCTTGGGAATGACTTTAGCTGTGCTAACTTGGCAAAGTCGCAATAGAGTGCGAGGATTGCCCCAGCGGGAAAAACAGGGTTTGGAACAACAAGTGCGCCGCATTCGCCAACAGGGGCCGAGTCATCCTTTGTGGAAGTGGGTTTGCAAAGGTTCGCGGTAGCCGACGGGCTTTATTCTTCACTCCTAGACGCACTCCAACCTCAGAAACCGGGTTTTTTACCGAATCTGCGCGCTGCAAGCAAATATGAGGGTGAAAAAACCCGGTTTCTCACCACCTTTGAGTAGATGCTAATTATTTTAAATCCGTTAAATCCCGTACATTCCTCGTTGCCGAATTTCTTTCTGCTGTATCACGCAAAGCGAGGTAAAATCTGTGCTGCAGAAGACTGTTGAAGTGGAATCTCGATCGCAAATTCTGCTCCTTTTCCCGGTTCCGAAAAGCACTTCAATTCGCCGGCGTGTTGGTTGACAACAATTTCATAGCTAATCGACAGTCCCAAACCCGTTCCTTGGCCGACCGGCTTAGTAGTAAAAAAAGGGTCAAACAACCGCTTCCGAACATCTTCTGTCATCCCCGGGCCGTTGTCAGAAATTTTAATTATTACCTTTTTTTTCTCAATTAACTCCGTGCGAATCCAAATCGCAGGAAGCAGGCGAGTAGAGTTAGAAAGTGATGATTGACTATTTGTACAAGACTGCTTTGGATCGCCTGGGGACTTGTTCTGGCTTTGTTTATCGACTTTTTCGTCTTTGTTCGACTCCACAAGAGCGTAAATTGCATTAACTAAAATATTCATAAATACCTGATTGAGCTGTCCGGGATAGCAATGCACCAGCGGCAAGTCGCTGTATTCTTTGTGAATTGCGATCGCCTCTTGCCCCGATTTCCCTTTAAGCTGGCTTTGCAACAGCATAATCGTGTTGTTGATACCGTCGTGAATGTTGACCTGCTTCATTTCAGCTTCGTCTAACCTGCAAAAATTCCGCAGCGACAAAACGATGTCGCGCACTCTTTCTGCACCTTGCTGCATCGAATTTAACACTTTCGGCAAGTCTTCAACTAAATAATCGAGTTCTATTTTTTCTGCTTCTGCTTCAATTGCTGCGATGGATTCGGGACAGTGCTGTCGGTAGAGGTCGAGCATCCGCATTAAACCTTGCGTATACTCTTTAGCGTGGTGCAAATTACTGTATATAAAGCCGATCGGATTGTTAATTTCGTGAGCTACTCCTGCTACTAACTGCCCCAAAGAAGACATTTTCTCGGTTTGAATTAGTTGAGTTTGAGTGCGCTGAAGTTCTAGCAAAGCAAGTTCGAGCTGTTGGGCTTGATGTCTTAATTGCGCTTGCGACTCGCGCATCGCCACTGTTGATAACTCGTGAATTTGCAACTGAGAAAGCAGCAGTTGATGTACGTCTAAAAGTTTGTAAGTTTCGGGTTCTACTTGTACGACAATGGGTTCGTGGATTAGTTCGGGCGATCGCTCCAAAGACTGCCGCACGGCCGTCATAATCGAGGTTTCGCGATCGAGAACCAACATATCAGTTTTAGTAAAGCGGTAAAGTATGAACAAAGGCTGTTGAGAAAATAACTCCAAACTGTAGGGGCGGCTCATGTGTTCAAAATAACGCCGCCGCGAAATCATCCCTGTAAACTTTCCTTGCTGAGTGATGATAATACCGGGAACTAAAGGGTTTGCTTGAAAAATTTTAGCAACTTCATCCCCCGGACGATCGGACTCTAGGAGAAAGTCGTACAGGGTTAATTCCTGTAGAGTCGATCGCAAACCAAGCGGCGATTTCAGGGGACTCAACCCGTCATTTTCATACACTGCTCCCTCCTTTGGTAATTGGCAGTAGCGGTTGGCTGCTGGAGTCTTGCCTACTATTTAGACTGCCTTTTGAACTCTTTTTATAGCTCGGTCATCAACTTCTCTCTGCTCGCTCGAATCGAGTTAATTCAGCAGGATTTTCTTTGCCTTAAATCGTGCTGGTATCCCCCGAAACGATATTGCAGCTTAGATTGATTTAACAGCAGATACCCCTTTGAAACGTGACTATGTAGTAAATTTTATATATCCAAGCTTCTACTAATCCGAATATAACAGTCATAACTATTGTTAATGTTTGAGGACATTAATTTGCTTCTGATTGACAGACACCTGCGACTTGTGGCAGTAAATTGGGTATTACCCGTTGCGTAAAATTATATTACAATAAGACAAGAATAGCGACAAGTCGGCAGCCGATCGCCTATTTGAGAATTCAGACCAAATCAGTGTCGGGGAATTGCCAAGAAATCTCAATTGTCAGTTGTTTCGCACAAATGCCGATCGCACTCAACCCAGGGATTGTATTGTAGGTAGTCTTCGCACTAGGGACAGCCGATTGCGAGCATTTTGTCAAGTTCGGCAGCTTATACTTTAGCCGCATCGAGACTCCAAAGCTTCACAGACGAATTTTTTCCGTCAGATCCTAAAGTTGTGCGATCGCAACTAGAACTCACATTCACACATCCGCTTGATGTGCTTTAAAAGTTTGCAAAAAATTACCGTCGGGCCGCCAACTCGATCTTCAA
Organism: Microcoleus sp. BROC3; assembly: GCF_036702515.1. NCBI lineage: Bacteria > Bacillati > Cyanobacteriota > Cyanophyceae > Oscillatoriales > Microcoleaceae > Microcoleus > Microcoleus sp. BROC3. The sequence goes on along the minus strand of NZ_JAUBTQ010000034.1, from coordinate 64,572 downwards.
ATTCTGTCGCTGGCAAATCGGACACGGAGAATAAAGAGGAAGCAGAAGGAAATAATTTTATTTTACCCGACTTTTCCCCAAGCTCAACTTCAATTTGAGGAAGTTGGTGTGGTTGCGATATTTCGATCGTTGTTACTTCTCCTCCCCCTTTATTTTAGGCAATTCTCATTAGAAACTCTAAGATGTTGATTTGAGGAAGCTCAGGGGGTCGGGTTTGGTTTGGCGATCGCACTGAGCTAAATTGAAATGACATTTGAGGAAAGTAAACGACGGTTTCCATGTGCGGTTTGCCGAACTAAATGTGCTAACTCTATACACGGGCTGACGATCGCACTTTCAGTACAATGTCAGTATTTCAACCTGTACACCTGTTGAGTCTGAGTCTCTGAGAGTGTGAATATCCCTCTAATCCTTTGACTGTCAGGATCGGAGGTTTTTGAAGACTGCGGCGGCGCGACGCTCAAAGGCTGACAGTTAACCAAGCTGCACAAGGCGAGTCGGCAGCTAACGCCCGCGCAGGCAGGATTTTAGGCTCTCCCCGCCAATCAATTTTAGATTTTAGATTGTAGATTTTAGATTTTAGAAAGCGACCCTACTGATAAATCCGGGGGCTTGCGATGAAGATTCCGAGCTTTTTTCTCCCTCCCGGCATGAATCCGGGGGCCCCGGACGAAATTGCTTGATTGTCAAAGATGAACAGAGAAAAGCACGACAGCAGCAGCAATATCACCCAAAAGAATGATTGATCGAAAAAAGTTGCGTGTTATGTTTCTAAATAATTCTATACAAAAATACTTTTACCTAAAAGGAGAACAAAAAATGGACACACCTACAGATCGCGAACAAGAACCTGTCGGGGCAAGAGAACTAGAATCAATACCTGTATCGGAAAAAGTTTCTGCCCAAAAAGTTAGTGAGGTTAATTTTGAAACGACTCCTTTAGAAACCCCTGCTTATACTCAGCAAAAAGTTAGCGTCGAGGAGTTGAAGATTAACGGCGATGATTTGGTTGCCAAAGTTAAAGAACTGATGCACGAAGGCCATATCCGCCGCATCATTATCAAAAATGAAGAGGGACGGATCTTAGTAGAAGTTCCTCTGACAGTGGGAGTAGTCGGCGGAGTAATCGGTGCGGCTTTGTTTCCAGTCATTGCAGCAGTAGGAGCGATAGGTGCATTAGTCGCTCACCTGACCATCATCATTGAAAGAACAGAGTAAAAAAACTCAGTTGTTAGTAATAGTTGATGTCCGGTTAATTTCCCCTAATCAAGCTTGTTGTTAGTGAGTACGCTCTTCATCTCTTTCTGGAGCCGAAAAAACTTGCCTTGATTAAGCTGTTCTGCATTTAAATGGTATGTCAAAAAAAATTAAAGTCTTGTGGGGTGGGCGTCCCGCCCGCCCTGAATCTACAATTTAAATGCGCGACAGCTTACTACTAACGTAATAATGGTTAGATAACCGGACTTAAACAAATTTCAAGCCCAAACTGGCTTTATAAATAGATGGCTGGTAACTGTTACTAATTCATTCTGAGTTTTCCAGATTTCACGTCATCTATTGCCTTCCCACTCCGGCAGTAAAGTTGCTACTTTTAAGGGCGATATCAATCATCTACGATCGAGCTAAATCCTCGACTAATCCTGGTGTGGTGACACTGATTCATTACCTCCAGACGGCGTTGATTCATTTGACTGAATGACCAAGGCGCTGCCTTTCAAAAATGGTATAATTTGAGATAAATTACTCCGATGCTATAGCAATCCTCGCATCATTTGTGAATTTCTTACTCCCGGACCGCGGGTTCGGGGAGGGTTGGGGTGGGGTAAAAATTTTACGACTCCTGCAAGGATTGCTATATGTGCCACCATCTGCAAGATATTTTTTTGCTCAATTTCTCCCAATAATCCGCCTAAATAGTTCCTAAACTCCCGGTTTTGGGCTTGATGACGAAAGATATCGTCAAATCTTTGACACAATCGATCGAAGCAGGGGGCATTGCGGCGGGGGTTTTCTTTGTCATTGCTCATCTTTTAACGTTATCTGGTTGCAGAGCAAGCATTATAAATAACTAATTTAGCCCGTATTCTTTGTTTAAGTCGCGTTATTTCTATTCCTTTAGGGGACTCTGGAGATCGCTCTGAGGGTAGAGCCTGGTTAAGGCGTTGGCGAGTTAGATTCGATACAGATCAAGGAAAAACCAAAAGTTCTCTAAACTCCCTAAGCAGAAAGCTGTTAAGCATTTAAAGTGGGTATGAGCAAAACGCCCAACGTTTACACCTAAATCTTGTCTGAATCGTGACAGTGAGTTGAAATAAGTGATTTAAATGCTCAACAGCTTAGCTCAAGTTTTCCAACCAGAGCATCTCCTACAGACAAAATTTTTTTGAATAGTGGTGACGAAGATAATTATGAAACCTAACGAAGAAAATAGCTCTAGCCGTGAAATTCATCAAGAGGTTCACACAGATGCAAGTAACGGTCAGGTAAGGACAACGCGAACCACTACAAGTGTTCCGAGTACAACGGCGAAGGCTTCTCAAGAAGCAGCTCATCACCAAGGTTACGTACAGGGTGAAATGGCGGAAAACCACCGTCAACTTGGAGTCCAAGAAGTCCGCGATAATGAGAATGCTGGTCGCGGGTTACTGTTAGGTATTCTTCTTGCTTCTTTGGCAGGCTTAGTTCTTGGCAGTGTATATTACTTCAATCGGGGCGAGGAGGCTCCTACTCCTACTGCTGCTCCTGTAATTGTTGTACCCAAAGCGAATCAGCCTTCAGCAACACCTGCTCCGACTCGGACTGTAGAGAGAGAAAAAACGATCGTTGAAAAGATTGTTCCGGTTCCGGTTCAACCATCTCCAGTTCAAAAGGCTACGCCTGCTCCTCAACCAAGTCCAGCTCAAAACGCAACTCCGGCTCCTCAAGCAAATCCGGCTCCCAATATCAATATTACGGTTCCAAATTCACAGCAGCAAGATTCACCCGCTCAGCAAGCAGCGCCGTCTCCATCTTCGCCGTCAAATAATACCAATACTGCGGTTCCGACTCCGCAGAATGAGCCAGCTTCCACTCCGCCAACTCCAGCACCTGAGAGTTCAGCTACTCCATCTCCAACTCAAGATGATGGTGCTTCTGGAGCAGGTACGAGCGGCGAAACTAATACCGAAACTAATACCGAAAGCCGGAGCGATTCTAATCCTACGGATACGGCTGTACCTAATAGCAACTCTGGTGCAGAGAGTGCCCCTGGTTCACAGCCCTAGAAGTTGGATGTGGAATTATTCCGCCCGGGGTTCAAACCCCAGAGTCATAGCTAAAGTCCTTTAAAGAGGACTTTTTTTTATGGTTTAAATGGATATTTTTTCAATACATACCAAAATTAGCGGGACCTAGAGAAAAAGTGAGGCGAAAATGGCTTCAAACCTAGATACAGATAGACTTGTAGCTCTAATGGACATAAATTTAGTATTGACAAAGGTTTCAGGAATTTTTAGGTCATCGACCTCTTTCTCTTGCGAGTGAGAGGTTTTCAGACCCTTTAGCGGCCTGAGAATGTCTAAGTCCCACTAACAGAACATCGTTGCTGAACTGAAGAAACTAGGTTTCTGCGATCGTGAACTGATTGTCCAAACATTTGCTAAGGATCGTCAATTAAATAATTTCCCTTTTTTCTTGTGGGATGGGCGTCCCGCCCGTCCTTTCTGGGCGGGCGGGACGCCCATCCCACAACAGTCATGAAAAGTGGATTTTATTTAATTCTCATCCCTTAACACAGTCCTGGACGGAAAAACCCGGTTTCTTGAGGTAATTTGATCGTATACCCTCGAACCTGACAACCAGAAACCGGGTTTTTTGGGTCTCGTGCGTCCGGGATTGGCTAAGAAACAGTTTGGTGAGCTAATTTAACTTTCCCTAAAGCCATCTTCCTGCTGTCAAAGAGTTTCATAACCCCGGAAGAGATGGTGTCGATGACATCGGGAGAACAGTAAGACAGAAACTCTTCCGACGAAGTAGGGTCTGCAAAAAACTCTTGAGCTTTCTTCAAAAAGTTTTCTGTTTCAGCAAAGCCGATAGATTTGATAATAAACGTAGAAACCGGGGAGTTTTTAATATCATAGCGCGATTCTTGATTGCGTCCTATTTCTAGCAGGTCTAACACTTCTCTTTGCAACTGACTGTCTAGAGGATAGGCACTCGGTCGGTTGGGCAAGTAGTCCTCCAAAACAGAGGTTTTAAATCCTGGCGTGCGCAATTCTCCCATCATAGTTGAAAGCGGAATATCGCGCCCCAAACGGTAGGAAAGAGCTTCTAAAATGGCGATGGTAATTAGCTTTATCCCCAGATAAAGTTTAGCAACTTCGATATTTTTTCGAGTTATGGCAATCAGGTGAGCGTAGGTGGCATCGTCCGGCTCTTGCATAAACTGCTGGAAAACCAGTTCTGGTTTGAGGAACTTCAAAAATCCTTCCATTTTTTGCAGAGACCTGCGATATCCACCAACAGTATAGGAATTGGCATTGCCCAATTCGTGGTTGGTTTCTGGCATCAAGTTCCAAGTATTGTCTAAGAAATTAGAGGAATTTGGAGAGGCAAAATTCTCTACATCCCGATTGGCTAACCTGACAGAACGCTTGACAATTTCAACAGTTTCGGCATCAGTCCATCCGAAATCAAAATCGCGATTTATACTTACCAACCGCTGGTGCAAAAGTTCGATCGCGCTCAAACCACTGGGCGAAACCGGACGAAAAGGAATAGTAGCCTCGATGCAAGCGGCGATTTGGGCGATCGTACTAGCTGGCAAAAAAGGCTCCAAAGATTTGGCAGCAATCACGGCACTCAAAAATTCGTTTTGGCCGCCAAACGGAGAGAGAGTCTTGCCGGGAATAAACCCAAAGACTGAGGCCACTAGCTGATACATGGCATCGTCGGGCATTTCGCTTTCATCTTTAATAACTAACTGCGATCGCACTTCTTTGACAAAAGGACAAAGGGCGCTACTAATATTGAAACTAACGCCCTGATCCACTTGCACGTATACAAGGTCGTGAAACAGCGCAGCCAGCACCTCGATCGGATCGACTGACCCCCCCACCTCAAAAATGTGTTCAGACGTGTGAAAGTAGCGCCAAGGCCCTCTCATCGTTTGAATGATTAGCTCGGCTATCTGCTCCAGCTTCGCAATGTCTACTCGACCTCCCAATTGCTCGATCGAGCTTACCAAGCCATCCAAACAGCGTTTTTGTTCTCCCAAAAGCTCCATTTACGCACCTCCAGTGCATTCCCTGATCGTCTTGCGCTTGATTGCATGGTATCAAAACCCGCTGCGATCGTGCTATGATTTGTGACTCAAAAATTGCAAATTCTAGGGTGAAATAGAGAGAGGGCGGAGGGCAAGAGGGAGAGGGGGGGGAGAGAGAAAGAGAGAGGGAGAGGGAGGGAGGATCTCAATGAAAGCAGCCCAGCTAGAAATTGGAATTTTGAGGCGCAGGAGGCAGGAGGCAGGAGGCAGAAGGCAAGAGGCAGAAGGAAGAAGCCAGAAGAAGTGTTTTTACAAATATGAGATGCTCCCGAGAGGGAGGGAGATCGGAAAATTAAATATTAACAATTGTGGATTGGTGCAGATGCGGGCAACCTGCGCGAGCTGTATCATAAATTACAGTAAAAGTGACAAAAACTTGGTTAAGCCTTGATAAATTTTTGAGGAATTTATGATGAATTTTTGACAAAAGCTGTGGGTGGGATTTACACCACCTTTAAGCTGCTGCGGTGTAAATACTGCGTCCGGCCTCAGAATAAGATTCGTAGACGTGCTGGTAAACTTCTTGACATTTCCGTTGATACGCTTCGGTTGAGTAGCTTTCGGGCAGTCGATCTCAAATTTCCTCGATCGCTACTTTAACTGCTGCCTTGGTTTGCTGTCGCCTGCGCCAATCTAAGATTAATTTTTTTTTCTTGAGGGTTGACAAAAGTTCCTTTGCTACTTTCTTGATTTCGTGCTTTTCTTGCTCGGTTAAAGTAATATCTGGTTGGGTTAATAAGTCAGAAATCGCTAATTATTCCTCTGCCCAATTCTCGGATATTGCCCGTTAATCCTCAAGATTGAGTTCTTGGGCAAAGTCCACCAAATCGGCAAAGAATATCTCCACATTGCGAGAACCGGCATTATATTCATCAATCATTTGCTGGAACTGATCTAGGTAATTCATCCGGCTTTTGTTGAGGCGTAGCATTTGGGTTAGCTGGCGGCTAATTATGCCTTTGAGTTTCTCTGTTTCGGTGTGTTTGTAACCCGATGCAAACAGGACTTTGAGCCAGAAATTATATCCGCATGAAGGTGGGTAAAAGCTTCAAAGCTTCTGACTTCTGGAAACAGATTTCTGCAATAGCTACAATACTCATCAATCAATTTCCAAGTCGAATTAGCTTGGCGAGGCTTAACCATAGACCCAGCTCAGGTTTGAGATATTTTAGTCTATTATACTCTGACGCTTTGTGACAGAAGAGCGATACCACAAGGGTTTTGAGTTTTTTTTATGTTGGGAGGGTTAGCGATACCCCTCGCTTTCGTCGGGCCCCAACTGGTTTCTGTTTTAGCCCAATAGCCCTTGCTGTGAGTGCGGACTTGCTGGGGGGTTCCGGCTTGAGGTGAGTGGCGATACAGCGAATACCACTCTTGACCAAAAAAATGGGATACAAGCCTCCCCCTTCTAGGGGGACTTTCGGTTCGGAATCTCTCAAGCAAGGTTTTTGAATAAACAGCACCGCATTTATTCAGGTGTGCTCTACAATGGTTGTATGTTAAATCTAACCTACGAGTACAAGCTCATTCCTACCGATACGCAACGCCAGACTTTCGACCTGTGGCTCAATATTTGCCGCAAGGTCTACAACTTTGCATTGCGAGAACGAAAAGATTGGGTCAATTCTCGTAAGTGTGATATCAACTCGTGCAGCATTAAGCAGGAATACATGATCCCTCCTGATGCACCGCGTCCAACCTTTGCCCGGCAATGCAAATCATTGGCCGAAGCAAAGAAGTTAATTCCTGAGTTGAAACTGCCTCACACCCATGTCTTGCAGCAGGCGTTGCGCCAACTAGAGGCAGCGTTTGTGGCGATGTGGGAACGAGGACACGGTTTTCCTAGATTCAAAAAGCGGATGCGCTCATTTGTGTTCCCTCAATTGAATCTAGAATCCGTTAAACGATTTGATGGTGCCGATTGGGTCAACCTGCCCAAGATTGGAAGCGTCAAAATGCACCTGTCGCGTCCAATCCCTGAAGGGTTTGATGTCAAGCAAATTCGCGTTGTTAAGAGGGCTTCTGGCTACTATGCCATGCTCACTTTGCAATGTGATGTCCAAGTGCCTCAAGCCTCACCTTCAGGGCATGGATTAGGGATTGATTTAGGGTTAGAATATTTTTTGGCAACTTCTGATGGTGAATTGATTGATAGACCTCGATTCTTTGTGGATGGACAACGCAAGCTGAAATTGCTGCAACGTCAACTCAAGCGCAAGAAAAAAGGCTCTAGAAAGTTTCGTCAAATTCATCACCAAATAGCCTTGCACCACGAATACATCTCGAACAGTCGCAAAGACTTTCATTTTAAGACCGCACATCATTTATGTAACGCAGCCCAAACAGTATTTGCTGAGGACTTGAACCTCAAAGCAATGTCAGCCGGAATGATGAGCAAGCACACGCTTGATGCAGGGTTTGGTCAGTTCCTGAATATCTTGGGTCATGTTTGCTTTAAGCGAGGTGCGTACTTCGCGTCTGTAAACCCAAACGGAACCAGTCAAACCTGCCCCAGATGTCAAACCCATACAGGCAAAAAAGAACTATCCGAACGGGTACATAGATGTCAAACCTGTGGCTATGAAACGAATCGAGATGTTGCAGCCGCGCAAGTGGTGTTGCAGCGTGGATATACAGCGGTTGGGCAAATCGCAGTGAATTTTGGGGAGGGCAAGCTACATGAGTAGTCCCAATGAACTAAGAATCCCCGCTCCTTCAGGACGGGGAGTTGTCAACATTCCCTATACTCCACCTTGGCTGCTGAACAACGGCCTGTTAATGACGTTGTACACCGCATTAAGGGCTAGTCGCCGTTGGGAAAAGACGATCGCTTACCCAGAGCCACCTTACCGAGAACACATCTTTACTGGCGCCTGTGGAGTCCCGATTTTCGGCTGGGTTGCCATCCCCGAAAATCCCCGATATACCATTGTCGGCACTTACGGCATTACTGGCGATCTGGATAATCAATGGTATCTGAGGCTACTAGGCCGTAAAGCCTATGCCCAAGGCTGTGCAGTGGTATTCTTTGACTGGCGAGCTCACGGCAAAACTGCCCAACTCTCTCCCACCCTGACTTCTGATGGTCTATACGAAGGTGAAGATTTCGTTCGGATTGCTGCCGCTGCTAAAGAAATGGGATGTCCCGCCCCTTTTTGGTTCACGGGTTATTCCCTGGGCGGACAATTAGCCTTGTGGGCCGTAAAATCAGCTCAGACAATCGCAGATTGGGGGCCGGACTTAGGGATTGAAGAGTCAGAACTAGCAGGCGCGGCAGTAATTTGCCCCAGCTTGGACTCGAACCGTTCTCTGTCTTATCTAGTTAAAGATGAGTGGGGGAAATTTTTAGAAAAAGCGATCGCGCGACAGTTAAAAAAACTAGCAAAAAACATCGCCGCATCGCATCCGGGGGCGATCGATCCTGCCGCTATTGAACGCGCCAACAGCATTTGGGGCTTTGACCATGAACTGGTAATTGGCCCCTTAGGTTTCTCCTCTGTGGAAGAATACTATGACGCTAGCAGCGCTCTAAACATTTTGCCTCACCTCAAAAAACCCACTTACATCCTTTATGCAGCAGATGATCCGATGTTTGACCCGATTCTTGTCCCTGAGTTGCAAGCCATTAGCGCGAACAATCCTGCCTTGGAATTAGTGGTGACAGCCTACGGCGGTCATGTTGGGCATATCAGTAGTAAACGTTGTCAGCATCAATTTGCTGATAGCGATCGGTGGTGGGCATGGAATCGGATTTTACAGTGGTTCGATGCCTTGAGTGTGGATTAAAATTATAAAATAAAACTTGAACACTCTTCGGCAATAGTTGCGGGGATGAAAGGATTAGAGGGTTTAATCCCTCCAGTCCAGAACCTTAAAACTATTTCGCAAAAACACTAGACATCGGGGCAAAAGCTGAGTGGCTTACTGGGACACAATTGTGCATAATTTGCACAGCCAGTTGACTTAACCTCGATGTGACGCCAGCATAAGGATTAGAAGCAATTATAGTTAAAAAGTAGTGAAAAAATATCGATTAATTTATTCGTTTTTTTGATTATTGTGTCAGCTATTAACTAGGTAAAACTAAAGCTCCAACTCTCAATCTAATCAAACCGCAAATTGCGAGAATTACTCTCTCGTAATGCCTTTTTCTTAACCCAAATTTTTATTGAGCCACTCGAAACCAGCATTCCCCCACCACAAGCCGGGTCTAAAATTCGCCCGTAATTCGGCTCTATTACATCGACAATCAGCTTTACCATTGAAATTGGAGTAAAAAACTCTCCGCCTTTGGGCCGTTCTTCCTAAGCAAAATTCCCCAGGAAATACTGAGAATTTCCCCCAGACACATCCTCAGTAATATTTGCTATGGGAATCCGATTTAAGATTTTAAACAACTCCCGCAAAATCGGTTTTTCCAAGCTGTTGTAATTTATAGGCAAAGCGCCGCCGAGTTCCTCATTCTCCGAAGCGATCGCCTTCATGGCCACATTAATCGCCCCGCCAATATCAAGAGCTTCCGGGCGATCGATCAAATAATCATGCGCGGGCAGTTTCCGGCAAATAAAGCGCCCAAGAGTGCCTGGTAATCCGCCTTACCCACGGTACGCAGCCTGCTGCTTCGCGCTGCTATTTCCCCAGAAACCAGCGCAAACTTATAGTCAGCATAGACCAGAAAAACTAACCCCAAAACAGAGACGGAATATTCCGAAGGCTTGAGTTTAGAGTTTGCCCAGAGTTCGTCGGCTGCTTCCCAAAGGCATTTTTCGAGTTCGGTATAATGGGCTGGCATTGTTAGTGTTATCTTCGTATGTCCTTGATAGATTCCCTCGTCTTCGGCAACAACAAACAGCACCGCCTCATACAAACTTTTATCTTAGTTGAGATATGGGACGCTCGCATCAAAGCGTTCATAACCGGGTTTTTGGCCGTTGCTATCGGTTTTAACTGAGATGTTGCACCAGTTCCAATAACCCCCTGGGGTTTCAACCCCCGGCGGGTTAAAGAAAATGGTGCAAGATGTGAGTTGTAAGGCAGTATTCTCGTAAAAAACCCGGTTTCTGAGTACCCGCGCCTCGATTTTCAGCTTTTAGAGAGATGTAAAAACTCGCCCGATCGCTACACTATTAACTAGGAACTCAGCAATTTTGGAGAAGAGGTGAATTGAAATTCGTTTCCGACCCGCAAATAAAAGTCAAAATCCGCAAAATGAACGAGCGGGTGCGGTGGCAAGAACAGTCGATCGTCGATCGGGGAATCGACCAAACTCGGATGGTTTTGGAATCTCCAACCACCGACTCTCCAGAGTTTTCGTTTTTAGTCGCAGGCGACAGCGGCACGGGCAATCACCGCGGCTACAATCCCCAGCGGCAGATTGCCGAACAGATGGTCTCCGAGCGCGAAACTTGCCGTTTCGTCCTCCACACGGGCGATGTAGTTTATCTCGTCGGTTCCAGCGAATATTACTTGCAAAATTTTATTCGCCCCTACCGAGAATTTATAGTCGGCGGCGAGCATCCCTCTCGGATTGCCTACGATCGCATGGTGTTTAACTTTCCGTTTTTGCCAGTACCGGGAAACCACGACTATTACGACTTGCCGATAGTCTACGGCATTCTGTCGGCGACAGCTTTGCCGCTGCGCCGGCTGTTGGGTTCCAAGTTGGATCTCGATGTCGGCTGGCACGGTTCCGATCGCGGAAATACCTACGCCAAAGCCTTTCTCGACTACCTCAAAGCTCACAAAATGCCGGGAGAGCTCGATCGCCACCTAGACGCCCACTACACCGCCAGCACCAGCACAGGCCGCTGCCTCCGCTACCAACCCGGACGCTTTACCCGCTTACCCAACCGCTACTACACCTTCTGCAGCGGCGGCATAGACTTCTTCGCCCTCGACTCCAACACCTTCAACGAACCTTTACCGATCCCGAAAACCAAACAGGGCGACATTCGCCGCCAGAATTTGGAACTCGATCGCCAGAAGTTGGAACAAGAAAAATTGGCAATGCTCGAAATGTGCGCTCGGCTCAACCCCCAAATTCCCGAGGAAGCCGAACAGCTAGACGACTTAGCCGCCAAATTAGAGCAAGTTGACGAAATCTTGATGGATATTGACAAACAACTGTCCCCCGAGAAAACAGTTACAGACTTTGAACAGCTCGAATGGCTGAAAAAAAGACTGATTGCGTCTTGGGCTGATTCCGAGGTGCGGGGGCGGGTAATTTACCTGCACCATCCCCCCTACGTGACGGAGGCGACAAAATGGAATCAAGCTCAAACTTTGGCGGTTCGGTTGCGATTGCGCGAGGTACTCGACGGGGTGGCCGATGCAGTTGGGGAGGCGGCGCGGGGGCGTCCGCTAGTAGATTTGGTGCTGACGGGCCACGCTCACTGTTTGGAATACCTGCGGACTGGGGATACCGGACACGGCGACTCTGGGATTAATTGGATTGTCTGCGGGGGAAGCGGGCACAGTCTCCGCCGCCAGCGCCCGGAAGGGCCGGTGTTGGAGGAAGTATTGAGTCCAGAAGCTTATCGGTTGGCGCGTGAGGGCGGGCGATCGCAAAAAGGCTCTCGGCGGATAGCGGAATCTTTGCTATTTGTCGGCCGCAGCGGTCAAGGTTCCCACAAACGCCGTCCTTATTCGTGTTTGCGGATTGACGTTCTCGATGGGTGTCCTCCCAAGTTCCGCATCCGACCTTTGGTTGTCGAACGATTTGAGGGGAAATGGCACGAGATCTCGATCGAACCTTTTGTGATTTAACTTTCGTTTTTCTGTAAGTCTCGATCCCCCTTAAAAAGGTGGACTTTGACCATACCGGTTCCCCCCTTTTTTAAGAGGGGTTAGGGGGGATCGAGAGCCGAATGCTCTATCAACTTAATTCAGGACAAAAATTCAATGATTGCTAACTTAACCGCCACCGGCTGGGAAATTATTTACCACCGCGCCCACGCTTTGCTCGCGGCGCAACTTGGCGGACAGTGGAAGCGCTCGAAATCTCCGGTTCGCCTCTACGAAACCATAGCGGCTATTTCGCATCACGATGATTTGGAGAAAGAGTGGGAAGAAAATATTTTGACTGAAGCGGGCGCGCCCTTTGATTTTACCTTGCAGACGGAAACCTCTGTGCCGAAAATTAAAGCCATGACGCAGAATGCCCTATATCGCGGTAGGTGGGTAGCCATGCTGATTTCTATGCACATGAGCTATCTCAACGAAGGCAAGCGGGGAGAGTCGAAGGAACTCGACGAGTTTTTGGACGAGCAACTGGCAAATCAAAAAAAATGGCAAAAAGAGTTGCAAGTTTCCGAGGAAGATGCTAAGGCAGCTTATGCTTTTTTCCAGTGGTGCGATCGGCTATCATTAATTCTTTGCAGCCGCGAGTTACCCGCCGGAGAACGAGCTTTAGAAATTAGTGTCGGCCCGGACGGTAAGCGCTACGATATTGTACAGAACAGCAACGAACTCCTGACTGTAACTCCTTGGCCTTTTGAAGAAGATAAGTTTACTGTTAACGTCGAAGCGTGCCATTTGGATAAAGTCAAGTTCGACAGCAACCAGGAAATCAAGGAAGCGCTGCACAAAGCTCCGCGCGAAGTCTTAGAGTGGACTTTTGTCAAGTCTTAATTAAACCTTTGAAAAATAGGTGAGGGTTGTTGTCGGAGTTTGGCCTTGCATTTGTGTAAATTTAAGGTTAAAACCATGTCTCAATCAGCGTTATAGTTGAGTCTTGCTCCCCCCTAATCCCCCTTAATAAAGGGGAGTAGGGGGTGGGACAAGAACACTTAAAGTGGGTCTTATTAAGAGAGATTTAGGGGCATCGAAACTTCAATACAAACAAAAAAAAATTGAGGGTTTCAGTTCCGCCATTACCCATTACCAATTACCTATTACCACATATGAAACGTTCAGCTTGTCTAATTTTCAATCCAGTCGCCGGTAACAGCGACCCCGACCAAGACTTAGCTAGAATTCAGGAACTTTTAGAGCCTTTTATTGACTTAGACATTCGGCTGACAACTCCAGAAGTAGACGCAGATGACATTGCCCGCGAAGCAGTGGCTAGGGGAGTTGAGGCAATTATTGCTTCCGGGGGCGATGGCACATTATCAGCGGTTGCCGGCGCGATTGTGGGCACAAATATTCCTTTAGGAATTATTTCGCGGGGAACTGCTAATGCTTTTGCTAATGCTTTAGGCCTTCCGAATACAATTGAAGCCGCCTGCGCTACTATTGTGGGAGGGTTGACGCGGGTGGTGGATGCCGGGATTTGCAACGGTGAAAAGCCGATGGTTTTGTTAGCTGGAGTGGGTTTTGAGGCGGAAACTGTCGAACTAGCCGATCGCGAAATGAAGAATCGCTGGGGAATGCTGGCTTACATTCTGTCGGGAATTAAACAGTTAAACAATTTAGAAAGATTTGAAGCGGAAATCGAAACTGACGATAAATTTATCAGCCTTACTGCTGTGGCCGTAACAGTAGCGAATGCAGCGCCGCCTACTTCCATTTTAGCTCAAGGCCCGGCGGGAATTATTTTTGATGACGGCTTGCTGGACGTGACGCTGGTTGCGCCTCAGAATAAAGCAGGGGCGATCGCAGCTTCTTATCACTTATTGCAAACAGCTTTGAGCGGCCATCCTACCGATCGCGACGACATCGGTTATTTGCGGGCAAAAAAAGTAACGATTAGTACCGATCCGCCTCAGAAAGTGGTTTTAGATGGGGAAATCATCGGCATGACTCCGGTTTCTATTGAGTGCGTTCCGGGAGGTTTAACTATTTTTGTACCGCAAGTTGAAGGAGAGCCAGTCGTGGAAAAACTCACTGGTTTAGCGGACATCGAAATTACACTGAAACCCTTAACTTAAACTTTTTAGCGACACAAATAATCAGAAAGACCGCCCGGGCGGTCTTTTATTTTTAGGCGTCTAAGATTTGGCGAATGCGGCGCTCCAAACGTTCGAGATCGAGTCCGCCTTCATCGCGGCTGATACGGCGCACGGTGACGTTAACATTGCTCAAATCTGCCAGCAAATCTTGCAGGATTTCTTGTTGTTGGCGAGCTTGAGTTATTTCGCGCGGTTCCTGCACCAAATCGCGGATGATGGTGTCTTCGGCTCGCGAAGCAACGATCGGGTCTGCTTCGCCGTCTATATGCACGAAAGTGCGCCGACCAGGCCCCCGTTCTTCTTCAATTGGTATTACTGCTGTTACTCGATCGGAGCGTACATATTTGCCAAATCCTAGATGGACTAAGACGGAAGATTGTATTTTCATAGATAGCAAGATTTATTTGTAAGTTATCTATATTTTAGCTTTTGCATTCAGGATATAACAACTAATATAACCGTTAATTGTACTACAAAATATGTCGGTTTTTGCTCTATTTTTTTATTGTCAATTTTGGTAAAAAATGCTAAGCTAATTAACAGAATTGAACCTAGGCACCGGTAGTCAGAAACCGGGTTTTTTCCGAAAATATTTCGTTCCAGCCAGCAGAGTCTGTAAAAACCCGGTTTCTTTTGCCGGAGTGCGTAACTCCTGTTAACATAGAATTACAGCAGTTTGCTGTCGCAACGCATTTCAGGGACACAGCCTACCGATTTGAGCCTTACTTCCACGGACAAATAGGAATACCTCCATGATCCCAATTAGTCTCGACTTAGTTATCAGCCTCCTGACGGCAATTCCCTTCGGCACCGTCAAAGACAAGTTTCAGCGCAACGAAACAGTCATCAAATTATTAAAAAGATTTAACCTCGACCCCGATGCTCCGCCAGCCGATTTCGCGGGAGTCTATGTTTATACTTTAGTAGAATACGGCGCTGGCAAACCAAAGCAGATTTTAGAACTGTTTCGCCAAAAAGAGATTGAATCAGCATTTCGCAAAGCCTTCGAGTCCGATAGCCCAGCCATTTTAATTCAAGCAGGCGATGAATATCTGAATGAGAGTGCTTTAGGCAAAGAAATTCGAGATTTAGGCATTGACCCCCGACGGGAATTCATGGCATTTGCCGCCGTGTTTATGGAAGTAGCAAAGCGGACGCGGACGCTGGGAGATGTGATGGTGGGAAATGCGATCGCCTCTTTGCAAAAACGCCTATCTATGGTAATGGATCGCATCGATCGCCTCCCCACTCTCGAAGGAATTCGCACCGAATTTGCACGACTGGAAGCTGAAGATTATCCCGCACTTCCCGCAGCCGCATCAAGCAATATTCAAAAGTCTAAAGTTTTTATTTTATCGCAACAAGTTCGAGGTTGGTTTGAAACATTAAGTTATAAGTTTGAGCCATATCAAATCTCGGAAGATAACTATTTTGAATGGATTATCAATGTTCCCGTCAGACGCAATCGGTACGATCGCATTTTAGTGCGCGGAATTGCCGGAGAAGCGGGACTCAGAGACATCTCAGCCCTGCGCGAGTCGGTGGAAAAACAGCGCACCGATGAAGGCTGGTTAGTCACCGCCCGCCGCATCAGTCGCGCAGCGCGGGATGAAGTAGTGAAAGCCGAAAATCGCGATCTAGCTTGCTATACCTTCGATGAATTGCTCGACCAAGATGCCGATTTTACCGCTTATCTCGATTGGCTGGAAACGGAAATTACCAGCCGGGAAATTGATACAAAATACGTGCCGCTAGCTTGTACAAAAGAAGAAATTGACCCCGATACTCAGCGCAAGATAGGCGTGAGTCATTATGACGGGCGAGATGGCTGGATCGAAGGTTATATTGACCTGTGGTTGAATGACCCAGTAAAAGAACATATTTCAGTTTTAGGAGAATTTGGGACTGGAAAAACTTGGTTTGCGATGCACTACGCTTGGATGGCGCTGCAACGCTACCTAGAAGCTCAAAAGCGCGGCTTGGAACGTCCGCGTTTGCCGTTAGTAATTCCGCTGCGAGATTACGCTAAAGCCGTTAGTGTGGAGTCGCTATTTTCCGAGTTTTTCTTTCGCAAGCACGAGATACCTCTGGCGGGTTATTCGGCATTTGAACAACTGAATCGGATGGGCAAGTTTCTGTTGATTTTCGATGGTTTTGATGAAATGGCCGCTAAGTGCGATCGGCAAGAAACCATCAACAACTTCTGGGAACTAGCAAAAACCGTCGTTCCCGGCGCAAAAGTCATCCTCACTTGCCGTACCGAACACTTTCCTGAAGGCAAGGAAGGACGGGCATTGTTCAATGCCGAACTGCAAGCATCAACAACCATTTTAACAGGCGAAACTCCCCAATTTGAAGTCTTAGAATTAGAGAAATTTAACGACGAGCAAATTGGGCAAGCGCTGTCATTTCAAACTGAAGCCGCGACAGTGGAAAAAGTGATGGGAAACCCGCAGTTATTGGATTTAGCGCGTCGCCCGGTGATGACAGAGTTAATTTTGGAAGCATTGCCCGATATTGAAGCTGGAAAACCAGTCGATATGTCGCGGATCTATCTGTATGCGGTGCGGCGGAAGATAGAGAGAGATATCAAAGCAGAACGTACTTTTACTTCTGTAGCAGATAAGCTTTACTTTTTGTGCGAACTGTCTTGGGAAATGCTGTCTACCGACCAAATGAGTCTCAATTATCGCGGTTTTCCCGATCGCATTCGCAGCTTGTTTGGTTCCGTCGTCCAAGAGGAAAAAGACTTAGACCACTGGCACTACGACATGATGGGTCAAACGATGCTGATTCGCAATGCTGATGGCGATTATACTCCGGCGCACCGTTCGTTATTAGAGTTTTTTGTCGCTTATAAATTTGCAGCGGAATTGGGAGTTTTGGCCGCAGATTTTACCGAATTAGTTGCGCCGGAACAGTCTTGTTTAGATCCTAATGCAGCGCCTCAAGAATACACTTGGTCTAATTATTGTCGGCTGCAAGCCCAGAAGAGAAATAAAGGTGAACTTATTGCAGCTTTAAAGGGATTTACTGCTGAAGATTTAGGACAACTCCGTCAGAGTTTTGGACACGCGCCGCTGACAAAAGCAGTGATGGATTTGTTGTTACCAATGGTAGGGGCGGTGTCCTCGTGCCGGCCCTGCCTCGACGTAGGGGCAGCTACGGAGAAATTATTGGAAATTCTGGAAGCAACGCGGGGAAAAACTGAAAGTGAGGTAGGTTATGTGGGAGGGAATGCGGCGACGCTTTTGGTGAAAATCGATCGGACTGCGTTAGAAGAAAAAGACCTTTCTCGTGCAGTTATTTTAGGTGCTGATTTTACAGATGCTAGTCTGCGCCACGTCAATTTTGCTGAAGCGAATTTGGCTAATTCTGCTTTTACTAAAATCTTCGGCAGTGTTCGGTCAGTAATATTTAGTCCTGATGGCAAACTGTTAGCTACAGGTGATAGTGATGGCGTAGTTCGCTTGTGGGAAGCTAGCAGTTGCAGAGAAATATTGACCTGTAAAGGACATACCAACGTGGTGGAGTCAGTCGCCTTCAGTCCTGACGGTGAGATACTTGCTAGCGGAAGTTATGAAAATACAATCAAGTTATGGGATGTCAAGACTGGTGAATGTTTAAAAGTTTTGCAGGGACATACCGGATCGGTAATGTCAGTCACCTTCAATCCTGATGGAAATCTACTCGCTAGCGGGAGTTTCGATTGCACGATAAGGTTATGGGATATCCGCACGGGTGAATGCTGCAAAATTTTGCAAGACCATACTAAAGTTGTATTTTCAGTTGCTTTCCATCCTGCTGGTGAAATACTTGCTAGTGGAAGCGGCGACAAAACAGTGAGGTTGTGGAATATTCACACTGCTGAACGCCTGCAAATTTTGCAGGGACATACTAAAAACGTGTTTTCAGTTGCTTTCAATTCTGCTGGTGAGATGCTTGCTAGTGGAAGTGCCGACAAAACAGTGAGGCTGTGGAATATCAGCAGCGGTGAATGTCTCAAAACTTTGGAGGGACATTTCGATCAAATACGGTCGATCGCCTTTAGCCCAAATGGCGAAATACTTGCAAGTGGCAGTCACGATCGCACAGGAAAACTGTGGGATATCAACAGCGGTGAATGCTTGAATACTTTGCAAGGGCATAACGATCGAGTAGGGTCAATCGCCTTCCATCCTGGGGGTGAAATACTTGTTAGCGGCAGTTACGATAAAACGCTGAAGCTGTGGGATATCAACAGCGGTGAATGCTTGAATACGCTGCAAGGGCATAGCAATCAAGTAAGGTCGATCGCCTTTAGTCCCAACGGTGAAATGTTTGCCAGCGCCGATGACGCGCAAACAGTCAAGCTGTGGGATGTCAGCAGCGGTGAGTGCCTCCAAATTTTGCACGGGCATCTCGATCGGGTAAACTTAGTTGCCTTCAATCCTTCGGGTCAAATACTTGCCAGCGCTAGTTATGACCAAACACTGAAACTGTGGGATATTCGCAGTGGTGAATGCCTTCATACTTTGCCAGAATTTGGCAATGAAACACGATCGATAGCCTTCAGTCCAAATGGTGAAATACTTGCGAGTGCAGGTTATGACCAAACGGTGAAGCTGTGGGATATCGGTACTGGCGAATGCCTCAAAACGTTGCACGGGCATAACAATTCTGTACACTCGGCTGCTTTCAGTCCTTTGGGCGAGATATTTGCCAGTGCAGGTTTTGACGGAACGGTGAGGCTGTGGGATATCCATACTGGTGAATGCCTCCACATCTTACAGGGGCATACGGGTTGGGCGCGGGCGATCGCCTTTAGCCAGAACGGTGAAAATCTTGCCAGTGGAAGTGTCGATCGAACAGTAAGATTATGGGATGTTCGCAATGGTGAATGCCTCAAAATCTTGCAAGGGCATACTGATTGGATACGTTCAGTTGCCTTTAGTTATTCTGGTGAAATAGTTGCTAGTGGAAGTGTAGATGGAACGGTAAGAATATGGGATATCCGTACAAGTGAATGTCTAAAAATTTTGCCAGGTCATACCAGTAGAATTAACTCAGTTGCCTTCAATTATGATGGTAAATTGATTGCTACTTGCAGTCGGGATGGCACAATTATGATTGGGGAGATTGAGACCGGTGAGTGCCTCAAAATACTCAAAAGTGACAGACCTTATGAAAACATGAATATTGCAGGAGTTACGGGTTTAACGGAAGTTGAAAAAGCCACGCTCAAAGCTTTAGGGGCTGTTGAAAATTGATCGTCGCACAGGAGAAACTATGCAGTCAGCAATACGGATTACAACCAAAGTTCTTGCAGGAAATAAACTTGAAATTCAAGTGCCGCCTGGATCTGTGGGTGAAGAAGTTGAAGTTTTTGTAATTATACCAGAAAAGCCTCCGTGGCGGCGTAAGGTGTTGGAATTGCTTACAGAAATCCGCAGGCGTCATGTCTCCAGAACTGTTGAAGAAATCGATCGGGAACTTCAAGAATAAAGAAACTACTGGAGCAGTTAAACCTAATTTATTCTATGGCAAATTCACTTAATTTTCGCATATTAGGAGGGTCAAAACCAAGTATAATATCTTGTTTGGGAACTCCCAATTCTACGAGTTCGTTAGCAATACCCACCTCGGTTCCATCTTGCTGAATCCAGATTTTATTGTCCATAATATCCAGGTGCAAAACCGGGCCATAAATTCGCCGCTGATTGCGCCAGCCGACATATACTAATTGATAATGATCGCGCTCGACATCAAAGATAGTTTGAGCCTGAATGCGCTCATCCCAAACAAGACTAGCGTGTTGGGAGAGCAGATTTTGGATGTGCTGCCTGTAAAGGTCTACCTTTGCCATTGTGCGATCGCCTCTTGCTCTATATCGTAAATCATCAAATGAATTTGATTTTGTTGAACTAAAGACTGAATAAACCCCATTGTGAAAAAACTATCGTAGACATTACTGGGTACTGCCAGGTATAAAATGCGGTCAGTTTCTTGTTGTTGTAAAGCTGCTCGATAACTAATGAATTGTCCTAAAGCTGTGTAAAATTGGGATATTTTGGATGGGCCAATAAAACTTTTGATTTCAACGGCGATTTTCTGTCCGTCTTTTTCTGCCGCAACCACCTTTTCCGCACCCAAGTCGATGTAAAGTTCGAGAGTTCCTGCCTGTAAAGTGTATGGATCGTGAGTAATCTGCCATCCATCTTTCTGGAGAGCGATTTTAACGACTTCGTGAAAGGCATCTTTAGCAGGCATGGTTGTACTGACTCGTTGTGTTTAATATCTTGGGTAGTTGTTGTATTTTAAGTATATGCGCTGTTCATCTAGAACATCACTGACCCACGGGTGGTCAGAAACCGGGTTTTTTTCGATAATACTTCGTTGAGGCCAGCAGAAACGGCCAAAAACCCGGTTTCTAATGTAGCCTACTGACTAAACTGTTGAGCGTAGTAGCCAGCATATCGATCGCCCTTTTCCAGCAACTCCTCGTGCGTCCCAGATTCCACAATTCTGCCTTTTTCCAAAACTAAAATGCGATCGGCTCTCCGCACAGTAGCCAAGCGGTGCGCGATAATAAACACCGTGCGATCGCGCATCAATCTTTCCAGCGCTTCCTGCACTAAACCTTCGGATTCCGAATCCAGCGCCGATGTCGCTTCATCCAAAATCAATATTCTCGGATTAAGCAAAACTGCACGGGCGATCGCAATTCTTTGTTTCTGTCCCCCAGATAAATTTACACCCCTTTCTCCTACCCAAGTTTGATAACCGTCGGGAAACTCACTAATGAATTGATGAGCGTTAGCAATCTCCGCAGCTTTTTGCACATCTTTCAGTTCATAATAAGACCGCCCGAAAGCGATATTTTGAGCAATCGTACCCGAAAATAAAATAGTTTCTTGTGGCACAATGCCGATTTGCCGACGCAGCGTATTTAATGTCACATCTTGAATATCAATCCCATCAATTAAAATCTGTCCCGCTTGCGGATCGTAAAATCTGGGTAACAAGTTTACTAAAGTAGTTTTACCCGCACCCGATGCGCCGACAAGAGCAATCATTTCTCCGGGAAGCACCAACAAACTCATGTTTTGCAGAATCGGTGTCTCTGAGTTATAGGCAAAATTAATGTTGCGATATTCGACTTTTCCGGTAACGTGGGGAAGTTCGATTGCACCCGATTTTTCGACTACAGCGGGTTGAATTGCTAATAATTCAAAAATGCGATCGCTAGAAGCTTCTCCCTGCTTAAAATCCCCGTAATTAGCAGTAGTAATGGCGATCGGGTCAATTAAAAGTGCCACCCCTGCGATATAACTGATAAATTGAGTAGCTGTGAGATTTCCTTGAGAAATTTGCCAACCTCCCAGGAAAAAGAGCAAAATCACGCTCATCGCTTCCAAAAAGCCAACTACAACGAACTGAAGTGCTTTTATTCGTTCTGACAGATACTTAGCGCGGCGGTTTTGTTCTGCTTCTTCTGCAAAGCGGGCAATTTCGTAGTCTTCAGCCACAAATGCTTTGATTAAACGAATGCCGCTGAACACTTCTGTGAGTAAAGCGGATAAATCAGAGATGCGATTTTGACTTTGCCGCGAGTAACTCAGCAGTCTTTCACCAAACCAGCCAATTAAAATAGCCATCAGCGGTGCAATAATTAATGCACCTAAAGTTAATTGCCAGTTGAGATAAATCATATATCCCAGGACGGCAATTAGCTGCAAAACACAAGGGATAAACTGATGAAAAAATTTATTTACTACTTCGCCAATGCGGTCAATATCTTCCGTGAGGCGGTAGGATAAGTCTCCTGTTTTGGCGGTTTCAAAGTAGCCGATATTGAGTTTTTGCAGGTGGGAGTAGACTTTTTTGCGAATTTCTAAAGCAATAGTCAAAGCAGCTTTTGCCATCAGCGTATCTTGACCGTACTGGGCTGTACCGCGAATTAGAAATATAATGGCGCTGAGTGCAGCAATTTGAGCGAACCCTTGTAAATCTCCGTTGCCTATAAATTTGGCTGTTTCGCCAACCAGCCACGCTATAATTGGCCAAAATACGGTAAATACTACGGTACAAGCTAATGCTTTACCGATGGTTTGTTTTTGGGGACGGAGGTAGGGTAAGATTTGCCAGTATGTCGATCGAGTTTTCAAGATATTTTGCCCTCGCAAATTCTGTTTTTGGGGATCTCTGCAAGAATATTCAAACTTCGATCCCCCCTAACCCCCCTTAGTAAGGGGGGGACAAGATTATTATTCAAAGTCCCCCTTTTGAAGGGGGATTTAGGGGATCTCTGCGTAAGTCATAGAGATATCTGAGCCTGAATATAATATCAGCGATCGGGCAAATCTCAACAATCATTCTTCACCGAAAGCATCCGGGATACAAAGCCCCCGGATTCATCCCTGGGGTTAATTGTCCAATTCTTCAATCTAAAATCTAAAATCTAAAATCTAAAATCATTCTTGACCGTCGGCATGAGTCGCTAGTACCTGAGCCCCCGCGACAACTGCGCCCCGAAAGGTGGCTGACTGTCCGGGTGCAAGAGTAACTGGTTCAGCGTAGATAAATCCGTTGTCAATTAAATTGCCTGACTCGTCCAAAACTTCATAATTGACTTTGATATTCTTGATTATTTTGCACCCTTGATTAAGCACTTGACCGCTGAAAAAGTTGCCGTCATAATTTGCCGCAGCAATTGACACTTTTTCAGCAATGTTGGAACCGGGAATGCAAGTTTTGGAAGTTCCCGAAGCTGGCTGTTTCTCGCACAACTTGCCTAAGTCTACTGTTTTGCCGTCGGGAGTTTTGATGTAGCAAAACGGCTCGTCAAATGATGAGTTTTGAGTAATTGTATTGGTAGCATCTGCAAGCAAAGGGCGAGCCGAGATTGGCGACATTAGCAAAATAGCTAAAGCTACTGTCAAAGGTAAATAAATCATATTTTTTTCGGCAATTTTTTAAAGTAATTCTACAATATAATGCAGCTAAGATTTAGGCTAGCATATCTATATTTATGGCACGCCGCGCTCGCGCTGCATTGTGCTATGATAAGACATCAAACTTTAGAAAGTAAAGTAAAGTCATGGTCGTTACTCAAGATAACCCAGGACGAAAAACGTTAGAACTGACCGTAACTTGGGAGAAGTTGCCAGACGACTTCCAATTAGAAGAAAAACCCGTGGAGAATACAGGTCAACCGCTAATTGCTGGAGCACTGCGAGAAATCTTAGAACTGAGAGGATTTATCGGGCCGCGAATGCTGATAGCCAGCAACTTTGGCATTTGCGCTACTGTCAACGGCGAGTTAGTAATCAAAGCACCAGATTGGGTGTATGTACCGTCGGTACTGCCCGCCGAATCGAGAAGAGACCGCAAAAGCTATACCCCAAACTTGGAAGGAGAAATCCCGACCATTGTCATGGAATTCTTGTCGGAAACAGACGGCGGCGAATATTCTGTCAAACGTACTTTTCCTCCGGGAAAGTGGTTTTTTTACGAACAAATTCTGCAAGTACCAACTTACATCATTTTTGACCCAGAAACTGGCTTGCTGGAAGTATATCGCTTGCAAAATGGCAACTACGAATTAGAATTTCCCGACGCGGAAGGTCGCCACTGGATGGCAGATATTGGTTTGTATTTAGGAACGTGGCGAGGGGAGAAAGAACAGCGTGCAGGCTATTGGTTGCGCTGGTGGGATGAAGCAGGAAATCTGCTTTTATGGGGTGTAGAACAGTTAGCAGCAGAATGCCAGCGGGCCGATCGCGAACGTGAACGGGCCGATCGCGAACGTGAGCGGGCCGAACGACTGGCTGAATATTTGCGCGATCGGGGAATCAACCCGGACGAGATTATTTGATAAGTTGTACGCCATAAGCTGTTGGGCATCTAAATTGTATTTTTGGGCGGGCTAGAAGCCCACCCCACAAGAATTAGATGCACGGGCTAGGAGCAACGGCAAACAAGAATTAGATGGACACCTTACGAGATTATCTAATACTCGGCTTTCTATTGCCAAGATTCCGCGCTCCGGGAACTTTCCGGCTGGGACGGCGACTGTTCAAACTGCTCGCAGTTCGAGCATTCAAAGCATCAGCAGAAGGTATCAAACCCAAGTCTTGCAAAATTTCAACAGCCGCCCTTTGTCCAGTTTCGCAACCGCCTTCCATGTAACCTTGATTTTCCAGCGAAGTGTGTTCCCCGGCAAAATATAAATTGCCAACTCGTTCGCCTTCAACCCCGTACATTTGCGTCCACTGTCCGACTAAATAGCAGGCATAAGAACCTTTGAAAAAGCGTTCTCCCGGCCAATAAGCTCGCACAGCTTTGCCCGATCGCAAATTTCTCACTCCGGGAAAAACTCTTTCAAATTGGTTCAAAAATCTTTGTGCTTGATCTTCTGGAGTTCCGGCACCGATCGACAAACCCAGCTTTCCTCCTGTCAAAGTGCTTATCAAACCGTTAGGAGTAGGGGCAAAAGGCGTAGCTTCCGAGGTAGTCTGGAATTCTAAATCGGTATAAACAGAAGCAGTCGAGCGATAAAGTTCTCGCCAAATTCGGCTGCGGTAGCCAGTAACTAACCTAGAATTAGTACCGTAACCCAACTGCTCGATCGCCCTGCGCTTTGCTTGGGGCAAAGGTACGTTAATATTAACGTCTCGCAGAGTGCTGAACGGCAAAGTTAACAAAACTCGCTCGTAAGTGCGCTCGAACGCGCTTTGTCCCGATCGCAAACTCACCCGATAGCGGCCATCCGGCAAAAGAGTAATCGCTTCCAAAACCGTCCCCGCCTCGATCGAACCAGACAATTGACCCGCCAAACTGTTGATAATTTGACTGTTACCCCCATCAATTTGATAACGCTCATCGCTGTTGCCGTACAATTCAAAACTGCCAGGTTCAGAACCGATTAAAAACAGCAGATTTAACGCCGACTGTTCCTCGGGATCTCGACCGTATTCCACCGTGTAAGCAATGCGGAGTAACTGCCGGACAATCGTGCTAGTATCAGCTTGGTCTACATATTCAGCGATCGAAAGATTGTCCAATCTTTCCGCTGTTTCCGTAAAATCTTGATAGCTAATGTTATCTCCAATAGCCTCCACATCTTGATTAATTTTAGTTGCTAGCGGTGCAAAATCGGCGATTAATTGCTCAAGAGAAAAGCGGCGCCCTTGAAAGAAAAAAGTATCCTTGACCAATCCCCGCTGCACGTCAACTAAATCGATCGCCCGCAAACCCAATTCCGTCGCCAGCGAGATTAAATTAGTATGACCGGTGTCAATATATTCTCCCCCCAACTCCGCCGGAATTAGCGTTCCAGCCACCTTAAAAGCCGTGCGTATCCGCCCCCCCACGCGGTTAGTTGCCTCGATTATATCGGCGCGCACGCCCGCTTGGCGCAAGCGATAAGCCGCCGTCAAACCCGCAATCCCCGCACCCACAACCAAAATCGGAGATCGCCCGCCCTGTTGAGCAAAAGCTCCCCCTCCCTCCCTGGTAAAAGTCGCAGCAGCGACAGCCCCCGCAGCAGCTAAGCCCCCGTGCAGCAAGCTACGCCGAGATATGGGAGAATTGGGAATGCCATCGCTCAGCATCCCCAGCAGTTCATCAGCCGGAATGCCCGTTTCCCTTGATTTCTGGGCAATACTCGCAGCGCGGCGCAGCATTGCCATCAGTGCAGATTTAGCCATAATTAAGACATCCTCACAAAACAAAACTTTGATGTAAACTGGATTCTCGATCGTGCACTTTCCAGACTAAAGTCCAGAGAGATTTTTTTAATAATGCTAACCCTCAGAACACTGTTCGACAGCAAATTTTATCTCGAAAACAACCCAGATGTCGCCGTAGCAGTTGCCAGAGGCACGGTATCGAGTCCCTTCGATCACTACCGAAAAATTGGCAAATTTGAAAATCGCGACCCGAATGCCCTGTTCGACGCCAGCTATTATTTAGACACCAATACAGATGTAGCGGTATCAGCCAAACTCAATGGCTTTTCAGGAGCCGATCACTTTATTAGATTCGGTCAATTTGAAGTTCGCAGCCCCAACCCTTTGTTCGATGTTGGTTTCTATTTAACAAGCAACCCAGACGTTCAGATAGCAGTCCAAACAAATCAATTTACCGCATTTGAACACTACTTCAGAGTCGGTCAATTAGAAAACCGCAAACCCAGCGTGTTCTTCGATCCCAGCTTTTATCTACAGAAATATCCGCTGGTAGCAGCAGCAGTCCAAAGCGGCGCAGTTAAAAGTGCGATCGGCCACTACATTCAATTCGGTCAACAAGAAGGACTGTTGAGCACTCTCCCCGATCCCGCCGACAATTTGAACGCAGCAAAAAACCTCGGCATTCTGGGAGAAATTCAAACTGCAAGCGATTTTGTAGGCGCTGCTAAACCAGCCGAAATTTACAGTTTCATCCTCAACACTCCCAGCCTTTTCAGTGTAACTGTGGACGGTTTGAGTGCAGATGTTGATGTAGAATTAATTCAGGATCTGAACGGCAACGGCGCAGTTGGATTAGAGGATATTATTGCTTCCTCTAACAATTTAGGCACGTCTTCAGAAACAATTATCAGTAATGGGGCTTTGCCTGCGGGGGCTTATTTCGTCCGCGTTTCTCAATTTCAAGGCGATACAAATTATGACTTGAGATTGCTATCGGCTCCCTCAGCAATACCCCCCCAAACTTAAAATCACATTAACTTATATAGCAAGCCTAAATCCTTCAAGCGAACACACACTCTTCTCTTCTGTTCCTTCGCGCCTTCGCGGTTCGTTAAAAAAAATCTGGTTCACAAATGATTTAGACTTGCTATAAAACAGGCTTCGGCAGCCGTCAATTTACCAATTATTAATTACCAACTACCCATTACCAATTTTCCTGCTTTCAATTATTAGTTCCCCGCCCTCCCGGAGAGGGCAAAGATTGAACAGGTGCCGGAGGCCAATTAGAGCGATTTCTGGTTAGAGTAGTAGACACCAAAGCGTAGCCCAAAACAGCAGGAAGCACGATCGCGCTCAGAAACACGATCCCCGCCGCCCAAGTCATCGCATTCGAGATCGGGCCGTAATGAGTGCGGTAAGGGTCAAACAGTGGTAAATTCGGCCTGGGGGCGTCCCGCAGCGCGATCGGACGTTTGAACCGCACCCGCCTGTCGTCGATCTTTTCAAGCAAAATCCAGCCAACTTCCGCCTCTTCCTCGCACAGCTTGTGAAAAATCGCAGGATTGCGAAACAAATCATTGCTAGCCCGCACAATCTTGTACTCCCAAACCGTCAAATCAACAGCATTAGGAGCGGATTTGGGATTGCCATTCGAGCGCGCATTTTCAGGCGCATTAAAATTATCTTCTTGAGATTCGTACCGAGTCAAAACTTCCTCCTCATCGTCGTACTTTTGCCCCGCAGCCAATTGCTCGCGGCTCACTAATACACCCGCGAGCGCAGCCTCCAAGCCGAGACTGCCAACCATCAAACTCCAAATCAGAACTTCAACCATAAAAGGAGTTAAAAGTTAAAAATCAAAAACTAAAAAGACTCGCTTTTAACTTTCAATCTTTAATTTTCAAATAGCCTTCCACCAGACAATCTGCACCTACCGCGCGCCAAGAAACCCGCTCTAAAGTCAAAGCATCAGTCATTGCGGAAAACCCCAAATCTCCCACAGGAGTAGGAGCAGCTTGGCCGCCGACAATTTTAGGAGCAATAAAAGCCATAATTTTTTGAACTGCACCCTCAGCAATTGCCTTGGCAGCCAAAGTGCCGCCGCACTCCCACAGTACAGAAAGAAAAGATCGATCGTACAAATAAGCCATAACATTAGTCGGCGTCAGAGGCGAGAGTTCCACAACTTCCACCCCTTTGGCAATCAAAAATTCCTGAAATTCCGGGTTAACCCCAGGCTCAGTCAGCACCAAAGTAGCCGCCACAGAGGTTTCCCACAACCAAGCCGACTTCGGCAAATCCAAAGTGCGGCTCATCACCACCCGCAGAGGATTATTCCTATCAGGTTGGTGACTCGTCAGTAGGGGATTGTCCAGACGCACCGTATTTCCCCCAACAATTACAGCATCGCAGCCGACACGCACCCGGTGAACCTCGCTGCGAGCCTCCTCGCCTGTTACCCAAGCGCTGTGGCCGCTACTGGTAGCAATTTTACCGTCCAAAGTCATTGCATATTTCAAAATTCCCAAAGGCCGGCGGTACAAAATCCGGTGCACAAAAGCCTCGTTGAGTTTTTGGCAAGCTTCCCCTTCCACTCCCGCCACCACTTCAATGCCAGCCTCTCGCAACCGAGCCAGCCCAGCTCCAGCTACCAAAGGATTCGGATCGACCATGCCAGCCACTACTTTTGCCACCTTGGCCTTAACTAAAGCTTCGGAACAGGGAGGAGTCCGGCCGTAGTGGTTGCAGGGTTCCAGGTTCACGTAGACGGTCGCTCCTGCGGCGAGTTCCCCCGCTTCCCGGAGCGCAAAAACTTCGGCGTGAGGTTGACCGGCACCGGGATGAAACCCTTCGCCGACAATCTTGCCGTCTCGGACAATTACAGAACCCACAAGGGGGTTGGGTGCGGTTTTGCCCAGAGCACGGCGAGCCAATTCTATGCAGCGGCGCATCATGGCTCGATCGAACTCTTGAACTTCGCTGTTTTCCAGTTGTTTTGTACCTTGCTGCTGTCCGTTAGCTAAGCTGGCGATCGCTTGAGCGTCCGCCGGAAAAGTTTCCATAAGATTTTGGTATTATATCTATCCCTGAGTGTACTTACTTTAACACTCTCTACAGGTAAAAACAGGTTAGATATCTGGGAAGTTTGCTTCTGTATTAACCCCTAAATAATGTCGTTGTATTATCTCAACGCTGTTACCGCAAGCAGTAGCTAACAAAAGTAAGTCTGTGCCAGCCTCTGCCATAAGGGTAATGAACGTATGGCGGGTATGATAAGGACTGAGGTAGCAACTGATTGCGCCAGATTCTGCAAGTTGTGTAACTATGCCGGGATAGCGATAAACTTTATCTTTTGCACCGCAACGGGCCTCTTGCCATAAGTCACCAAAAGTATTCGTGTTGTAAGAATTACCTTGTGTATTAACAAAAACTAAATCAGTGTATTTAGCGTTAATAGGCTTAATCCGATTCAACAAATCGTTAAGCTTAGGGTAAATTTTGAACAGTCGCACCTCACCCGTTTTAGTAACTTGAGTGTTTTTCACTCGTCCGTTATAAGACTTACTAAATCAGACATAGTTTTTGTCACGTCCAATAAATACATCTTGCCATCGCATTGCGAAAGCCTCACCACTACGACATCCAGTTAAAAACAGAAATTCAACTAACGGCGCAGCTTGGCGATGTCTCCGACTTGAAGACTCATAGAATGCCTTGATAATAGTATCTCGCTCTTCCTTAGTAAAAGCGCGACGGTCGCTTTCATTAGAATCAATGTCAGTATTATCAGTCTCCCACCATTCTTTAACTTCTCCTGCTGCGTCAATTGTTGGTTTGTACTTATCAGTTTTATTTTCTGTATTTCCACCGATAGTCACAAACGGGTTAACAGTAAGCTTTGTTTTACCCATAGATTGTAATCTGGCAAAAGCTTGAGAAAGTTCGGCTTGAACCCGTACTTTATTTCTAACACTTGCAGTTTGTTGAGTAATCCGTTGCTCTAGATTGCTGTCTGAAAGCAAGAGGCTATATATTTCACTTCCATTGTCAATAAATTCATGTCGGGAATAATCCCAGTGCAATCCTTTGATGATGTTGGTGTAAGTTCCGCGAAAAATAGTCTCAAACGTAGTCGGCTGCAATTGTGGTTGTTTCCAAATCAAGTAATCCTCCCACATTGCCCCTACTGTCATCTCAGGTTCAGGCTCAGGTATTGGTGCTGCTAATTTCAATTCAGCGGTGTACTTGGTTTTTAAACCGTACTTAGCAAAACTGGGGTCAAACAACTGTTGCCAGTCTGGGTGCTGCAAGTCACCTTCAATCCGGTAAGCAATCGCAACTGCTTTTTGCCAGTTCTCGGGTGTGTCTTTCATCCCTAAACCCTGATGCTTCCGCTTCCCGCCAAAAATGGGATTGTACTTAGTGCTGAATTGTAACCGAAGGCTACCTTTATCGGACTGAACATTAATCGTCTCTGGTAGGGCTGGTGTTTTAGCGTACATATTGATTTTTCAAGGTTCTGTAAGGGTTTCAGGTTTCTATCAAATTTCTATCAAATCTCGGTGAATCGAGGGATAGATGTACTTTGCTAGAAACTACTATAAAAGCGGCATAGCATATTTACGATTAAAGTGTATTCACTTTGATGGTAATTTTGGCTGCGATCCGACGATCGATTGCGGCTGGGGCAAACTGTACGTTACCACTGAGATATTGCACCATTCTCAATTAGCCTTTTATGAACAGGCTGTCCGGCCTGTTCCACAAGAAAATTTATCTTTTGTGGAACAGGCCGGACAGCCTGTTGCTGACAATGGTGCAAGATGTGAGTTACCAGGAGCGAAGGGCAATTTAGGCCGATCGACCCCGCAGGCCCGAACAAATAGCTTTAACATTAAGAAACAATAACAGGTGCTTGAGAAAACAATGAGTCAGGACATGGAGCGGGAATTTGCCAGCCGCGACGAATTAATAGCCTACGTGCGCCAACAGTTCCCCGAAGCCGCCGCCCGGGACAGCAGCGTACCCCCGATCCCAGGCGGGCGCAAAGCAGCCGAGACAGCGCTGCAACAAATTGACCCCGGCAAGTACGCCTCAACCCGCAATTTCCTCAACGGTGCGGTAACGCGCTTGTCGCCCTATTTGCGCTACGGCGTTTTGAGTCTTGCCGAAGTCCGGGATGCCGTGCTCGAGAAGGTGCGGCATCCTGAAGAGGCAGTGAAACTTGTCAACGAGTTGGGTTGGCGGGATTATTGGCAGCGACTGTATGCCGAATTGGGCCAGGGGATTTGGCAAGACCGGGAAGCTTACAAAACTGGTTACACTGCTAAAGATTACAGCGAAACTCTGCCGCAGGATGTCATCGAGGGCACGACTGGTTTGGTTTGCATCGACAGTTTCAGTCGCGAGTTGCGAGAAACTGGTTATTTGCACAATCACCAGCGGATGTGGACTGCCGCTTATCTCGTACACTGGCGGCGCGTGCGCTGGCAAGCCGGAGCTCGCTGGTTTTTGCAACATTTGCTAGATGGAGATCCGGCGAGCAACAATCTTTCTTGGCAGTGGGTAGCGAGCACTTTTAGCCACAAACCTTATTTTTTTAATCGCGAAAATTTGGAGCGTTACACTAAGGCGGTTTATTGTCGCGATTGTCCTCTGTACGGGCAATGCGATTTTGAGGGAACTTACGAATATTTGGAAGGGCAGTTGTTTCCTCAGGGAGAAAAGGTCGATCGCAGCGGCGGTTCTAAAAGTTGGGAACGCCCTAAAAAAGGTCGCAGAAATTAAAAAGTTATTGGTTGACAGTTGACTGTTGTCTGTTGACTGTTGTCATTAGTTACCAATTCGCAATTACTAATTTATGAACAATCCGATTATTTGGCTGCACGGCGACTGTTTGAGTCCCTCTGGCCCCGCTTTTCAAGCGCACCCAGAGGCACCGGCCATCTGGGTTTGGGATGATGCGCTGATTGATGAATGGCAGTTAAGTCTCAAACGAATGGTGTTTATTTACGAATGTTTGCTGGAGTTGCCGGTAGTTATTCGGCGGGGCGATGTGGCTGCGGAAGTTATCGCTTTTGCGATCGAATCCGGCGCGAATCAAGTGGTGACTGCGGAAAGTCCCAGTCCTCGGTTTCACGATATTTGCCGGGAAATTAAGCGAGCGCACCCAGTAGAAGTTTTGCCACCGGAAGCCTTTGTCCGCTACGATGGTTATATTGATTTGAAGCGTTTTTCTCGCTATTGGCGCGTCGCTGAAAAATATGTTTTCTAATTATTGGAAATTGGGAATTGGGAAAGGGTAACTAGAAATTGGTGTTAAATCCATTAAATCCTGTACACTGCTCGTTGCCGAACTTCAACTCCCCTTCAAACGCTCCAACAGCCATTGAAATCTTGATTCAGCTAAGTCGGGATTTTCGACATTTTCCGGGATAGCGCCCTCGTCGTCGGGTTCTTGATATATTAAACCATCACTATCATCGCCGAAGCGTTTGACTGTACCCCGCAGTCTCGACGACAGAAATTTGGTAATCGCCCGATAAAACCGCAGGGAAAAAAGCACGTCTTGCTCGAGTTTTTCAGTTAGCAGCCGCCGTGGAATTGACAGGATGAGGCACTCTTCAATTGCCGTGACGCTAGCAGAAGGAAGCCTCCCGTCTACAAAAGACATTTCGCCCAACACTTCCCCGGAAATAATTTTTCCAATTTCTTTGTCGCCCAAAGATGATACAGCAACGCTCAAAGTTCCCTCCAGAACTATGTACAGGGCGTCTAAGGGCTTACCTTCGGTAATCAGAGTTGTGCCGGGGAGGATTTGGGTGCGGGTGCCGTTGGCGAGCATCCAATCGATGTCGCGATCGCTCAATTCGCCTAATATCACTAGAACTTTGCTCATAAAGTCAGGTTGAGATGAGATACTTTGTATTTTTTTACTTGTTTAGTTGCGTGCTGTTGTGAGATGGTCAGACCATGAGCGAAAGCGAAGGCTAAACTTTACAAATAGAACACTAAATTTTACACAATTCTAATAATATTTAGTAAATTTGACACGATCGAGCTACAAATGTTTGTCCGATTAGTGCTATTCTACATTACTTGTCAGGGACTGTGCAGCAGCCGATCGCGTTGTTTTAACTGCACTTGCTTTGGACGGCGGGGCTGCCAAAACTGTTTTGAAAGCTTGCTGTCTCTTGGTTTCGAGGCGGTGCGCCCTCAAAAACCGGATTTTTCCGGCGTGGCTGCGAGTGCAGCGCCCCCAAGTACAGAATTGTAGAATGCAAGCCAGACGCGCGATCGACCCCTCAATTAAACAGGATCGAGGGTGAAATCATCCCTAGGATTGATTTTTAGCCGATCGATAGGTAAATTTAAATTAGCCTCTAAACCGGCCGTCAGTTCTTAAATCTAATCAGCTTGAGAGTTGACTCTTCAACGGTTGAGTGCCAATCTAGGAACAACACAACTCATATTTGTGTCTTTTTTTAGCAAAGCTCTCGACGGTCGCCCTCAAACACTTACACTTTTAACACACGGTTCATTGAGGAGTTTCTATGAATAGTCTATTTTCCAAGTCTACTTTCGCGTTAATAAATCTTGCTGCTTTAGCTGTTTGTTGCAGTACCCTGTCAGCGAAAGCTGAAACTGGCAACTTGCCGGATATGGGTACAACTGCAACAATCGCAGCTCAAAATAGTGACCAAATTTCTGAGCCTGCGGCAACTTCAGCAGTTAAACCCGACGCAGAAACAACGGCTAGTAATAAAAAAATTGATTCTATCAGTTGGAGCCAACTAACAGAAACGGCAGAGCCAGCAGCCTCTGAACCGGCAGCCAACTTGCAAGTATCTATTGCAACACCAGAAAAATCGGAAGCAGCAACATCTGAAATTGCTGGAACAGAAACTGCGCCAAATACCTCCATTGCTGCTGAGACAGAAAAGTCGGAAGAAACCGCTAAAATTGCTGATAATAGCGTCAAAGTGGAGTCAACTGTCGAGAATGCCAAAAAGAGCGATCGACCTACCTCAATTGTTGCCGAGAGCAATAATCTGGAAGTAACAGCAACGAAGGAAGAAAAAGAAGTCCAAACAGCACAAGAATTGTTGAGCAATCCTGTGAGCACTTCCGCCTCAGCTTTGACAAACCAACCGAAAGTTGCTGAAAAACCGGCAACTGCCTCAGAACCAACTAAAAAAGTGGCTCAAGGAACTCCAATCCGACCAGGGCGAGCTACCCGTTCTGGGCCCAGCTACGTCGGGATTGGCGGCAATCTAGGTTTTGGCGGAGATTCAGCCTTAGGCGACGGTTCATTTGCGATTATTAGCAAAATCGGTTTGACGAACAATTTCTCGGTGAGACCGACTGTTTTGTTCCGCGACAACTTAGCTTTTCTAGTTCCTGTTACCTACGATTTTGTATCTCAAGAGACCGTCGAAGTCAGCGAGGATTTTGTGATTACTGCTGCTCCTTATGCAGGTGCTGGCGTGCTAATTTCTACCGGGGATGACGGTACTTTTGGCTTCCTGCTTTCGGGGGGTGTAGATGTGCCGCTGTCGAGCAATTTTACAGCAACAGCGGGACTGAATATTGGTTTTGTCGATGGAGCTGAAGTGGGATTGTTAGTCGGTGTCGGCTATACGTTCCCGAATATTGCCAGGTAGTGTTGCTGTTTGAGCAAACGCAGGACAAATAAATATGTGGGGGGTTGGCTGTAGGAATACAGTCAACCCTTTTTGATGATGGAAAATCAAAAGCAATCGAGGAAACGGCAATGCCGTTTCCCTACCATCGAAGGACACGGCAATTCGGAGGAGACGGCAATGCCGTTTCCCTACCTAGAGGTAGCTGATTAATCATTGTAGGGACACGGCAGTGCCGTGTCCTGACTCCGGGGATGAGGTGAAAAATTAACTGCGATCGCCGAGATAGATGTTTGTGAAAGATACAATCATGGTGGGATCGATCGCACATTCTCACCAACCACCCGAAAAAACCGTGACCAAAACAGAAATCTTAGCAGCACTCAAAAATCTGACAGCAGAAGAACGCCTAGAAATCATCGAAACAGCTTCGCGGATGATGCGCGAAGAAATAGAAGAAAAAGCCCAGCGCAAAGCTGAGAGAAAGCAGAAACTCAGATCCGCAGCAGAAGCAGCAGTCAAAGATTATATGCCGGGAGGTGCTTTACATGATTTGTGGTCGGCTGACAGCGAACCCTATTTTGAATCCGAGGAAGAATACCTTAACGCAGGAATAAAAACTAATGCGTAGAGGTGAAATCTGGCTGGTTGCGCTTGAACCTACTGTGGGCGCGGAAATCGGCAAAACCCGTCCGGTAGTAATTGTCAGTGATGAAACGGTGGGAATTTTGCTGCTTGAAGTTATTGTTCCCATCACTGACTGGAAAGAGCGATACACCGAGAGAAATTGGATGGTTCGACTAGAACCCAGCGGCGAAAATGGCTTGGCGAAACTCTCCGCAGCCGATACTTTTCAAGTCCGTTCCGTCTCGCAACAAAGATTTGTCCGACAACTCGGAACCCTGTCCGAGACAATTATGGAAGAAATTGCAGAAGCACTGACAATTGTTCTGGATCTAGATTGAATAACTAGGCAACAGCGTACAAATAGTGTTATTTATAGATAGATTGTATGGCGCGATGGCCTAAATGATTCCTATACAACTTACACTCAAAAATTTTCTCAGCTATCGCGAAGCTGCTTTAGACTTTCGCGGCCTGCACACCGCTTGCATTTGCGGGCCTAACGGTGCCGGCAAATCCTCCCTCTTAGAAGCCATATCCTGGGCACTTTGGGGCTGTTGTCGCAGCGATACGGAAGACGATATCATCCATATCGGCGAAACTGATGTGCGCGTTGATTTCACTTTCTCCATCGGCGGCCAAATCTACCGCGTGATTCGCAACCGCCGACGCGGACACTCGGGAAGTTTAGAATTTCAAGTAGCAACAAACCCCCCCTTCCTTGGTAAGGGGGGACCAGAAGAAGTGAATTCTTCCCTTGGTAAGGGGGGGCCACAAGAAGTGAATTCTTCCTTTGGTAAAGGGGATCCCGAAGAAGTGAATTCTTCTCCCCCCCTTAGTAAGGGGGGGTCGGGGGGGGTGAATTTTCGCACGCTCACAGACAAAGGTCTCAGAACAACTCAGCAAAAAATCCTCGAACACATCAAACTAGATTACGATACTTTCATCAACTCGGCGTATTTGCGGCAGGGGCGAGCTGATGAATTTATGCTCAAAAAGCCGATCGAACGCAAACAAGTTTTAGCCAACCTGCTCAAACTCGACTCCTACGATACTTTATCCGAACAAGCCAAAGATACGTCCAAACAATTTAAAGCTCAAGTCGAAGTGCTCAAACAGAGTTTGCTAACCGTACAAGAGCAACTGCAACAAAAAGAGACGATCGCCTCCGAACAAAATCAATTGCAGCAGGCAACCGATTTGCTCTCTTCACAGCAGCAAGCCGACACAACCGAGTTGCAGCAACTGCAACTCCAGCACCACAACCGCCAAACTTGGCAAAAACTCCTCGCCGGCCACCAGCAACAGCACTACAATATTTCTCAAGAATGCCGCCGCTTGCAGCAAGAACTCAGCGCAGCCAAACAGCAGCAAAATGAGCTGCAAGCCCTCCTAGAACAAGAAAATGAAATAACAGCAGGCATCGCGTATTTCCACAGCTTGCAAGCCACAGAAGAGAGTTTCTCTGGCAAATTCAAAGCTAACCAACAAGCCCAAAATCAGCGTCAGCAATTGCAAGAACAGCAGCGGCAAGAACTGAGCTTTTTGCAAAGCAAAATTCAGCAGTTGCAAGCTCAATTAGATGTTTTAGAACAGGATGAAAAAGATGTTCTGGAGATTCTCAAACAGCAGCCGGAGGTTAACAAAGGACTCGCACAGTTGCAAGCAGTTCGATCGCGCCTCAACGAACTAGAGCAACTGCAATTGCAGGTTTCGCCGCTGCTACAACAGCAGCAGCAAAAGCAACAAAAGCTCGATCGGGCCCGCGCCGGTTTAACCGCCCGCTTAGACGAAATCAACCGACAGGTGCAAGTTCAACAGCAGCAGCGACAGCCACAATTACAGCAGGAAATCTCGGCCATCGCCAATCAAATTTTGCAGTTGGAAAACAAGCGAGTTTATCAGCAGCGAGTCCGCGAAAAAGGTCAAGAAAGGCACGACTTTCTAGGAAACCTGCAAGCCAAAAGCCGCGACTATCAAACCAGACTCGCCGAGATCGACCAAAAACTGCAACTGCTGCGGAAACATGAAGGAGAAAAAACCGCAGGCGAAGGTAAAGCCTCGGATTTTGCGGAAAACGAGCCATCGAATTCGCCTTTAATGGTGCGGGATGCAAATTTTGGCAATTGTCCTTTGTGCGATCGACCTTTAGACGAACACTACTGGAATTTGGTAGTCACAAAACACCACTCCCAACAGCAGGAAATCTGGAATCAACTGTGGGTAGTCCGCGAACAGTTGGCCGTCTCCGAGCGCGAAATTCAAGTCCTCAGACATGAATACCGCGAACTAGAAGAGGAATTAGCGCCCTACCAAGAATTGCGGGAACGCCGCAGCCATTTGCAAGCACAATTAGATGGACTAAGCCAAGACGAAAACCGGCTGCAAAGTATGCGTCAAGACGCTGCGGAAATAGAGCGGTTGCTGCGCACCGGCGAGTATGCAGCTTCGGATTTGGCAGAACTCCAGCAAATCGAACAGCAACTGCAACAGCTCAATTACAGCGATAGCAGCCACTCCCTCGCCCGCAGCGATGAAAAGCGCTTGCGGTGGGCCGAAATTAAGCAAGCTCAAATCAAAGACGCTCAACAAAAACTGAATAAAATTAATGCCCGCCGCCCGGATTTGCAAACTCAATTAGCCACCGTACAGCAACAGTTAGAACAGCAAAAAAATAGCTCGGAAATACAGCAGCAAATTCTGTCTTTAGATAGATACATTGCGGAAATTGGCTATAATTTGGAACAGCACGAACAGGTTCGGATCGAAATGCGCCGATCGCAGTTTTGGATCGCGCGCGCCGAAAAACTGCGATCGGCAACTGTGCAGTACCCACAAGTGCAGCAGCGGGTTAATGAAATAGCAAATTCTATCGCTGTGCGCGATCGAGATTTGCAAGCTGTCAGCGCTCAAACTTCAGCGATGAACCAGCAATTGCAAGAATATCCCGATCCCACAGCCCGAATCAGCGCGCTCGAACAGCAAATCAGTCGCCGCCGCCAGCAGCTTGACCAACATTTGGGAAGTCTCGGA
This sequence comes from Microcoleus sp. BROC3, assembly GCF_036702515.1. Taxonomy (NCBI): domain Bacteria; kingdom Bacillati; phylum Cyanobacteriota; class Cyanophyceae; order Oscillatoriales; family Microcoleaceae; genus Microcoleus; species Microcoleus sp. BROC3. Next base: position 26,408 of record NZ_JAUBTQ010000034.1, on the reverse strand, counting down.
CGCCTCCAGCAGCAGCAGCAAAATCTGGAATCTCTGCAAGTTCAGCTAGTAGCTCAAAAAGAGCAAATGCAAGTTGCCAAACGCCAGCAGCGAGTTTATCAAGAGTTGGGTCAAGCATTTGGTAAAAACGGCATTCAAGCTTTAATGATTGAAAATGTTTTGCCTCAACTCGAAGCGGAAACAAATCAGATATTGTCGAGATTGAGCGCAAATCAATTGCACGTTCAATTTATTACTCAGCGGGCTGCTGCTTCTAAAAAAGCCACTAAATTGATTGACACTTTAGACATTTTAATTGCTGATGCTCGCGGTACTCGCGCCTACGAAACTTACTCTGGCGGTGAAGCTTTTCGGATTAATTTTGCGATTCGGCTGGCGCTGGCGAGACTGCTGTCTCAGCGGGCGGGAACGGCTTTGCAAATGTTGATTATTGATGAGGGATTCGGGACTCAGGATGCTGAAGGGTGCGATCGGCTGATTGCTGCAATTAATGCGATCGCCTCCGACTTCGCCTGCATTCTCACCGTTACCCATATGCCCCACCTGAAAGAAGCTTTTCAAGCCAGAATTGAAGTAAGCAAAACTGCTCAGGGTTCTTGCATCAGCTTGTCAATTTAAAAGGGTTGGCGAGCCGGATGGAAGGAGGAGAAGAAAAAAGTTGGAAATAGCCGTATTTTCACCTTTTGTTTTCTTTCCGCCTTCGGTATTTTCACCTTTTTTTTTATGGATAAGTGCCGAATGCCTTCTGTTATCATACTTTCAAACAAGAAGGCCACTTTATGCCCCTGTTCCAAACCATTATGGAATCAGTCATTGCCAATCTCAAATCTCAAATCTCAAATCTCAAATGGTCTTACTCGTCTCCCCCGTCGGCTGGTTTTGGCTGCTGACTTGGTTAACAAAGCTAAATTAAAAATAAAATTATAGAATAAGAATGACTCAAGCTATTTATAAATTTTTATTGTTCAGTCCGCTCCTCGGGAGTTTGGATCTTGCCACCGATGACAACAGACTCTTTCCACCTGTCTCTCCTAGAGCGGGCGATCGCAGCATCGAGCAACAGCATTCTAATCGCGGATGCTAGCAGGCCTGACATACCTATTATCTACTGCAATCCTGCTTTTGAGAAACTGACTGGTTACAGTCGCGAAGAAGTTATTGGACGCAACTGTCGGTTTTTGCAGGGCCCGGATACCGATGGCGTCCAATTAGACAGACTCCGCAGCAGTTTGCGAGCGGGAACTGAAATTAAGGTAGTTCTCAAAAATTACCGCAAAGACAAAACTCCTTTTTGGAACGAATTAATCGTTTCCCCCATCCTAGACAACGAGGGAAAATTAACTCATTTTATCGGAGTTCAGAACGATATTAGCAAAAGAGTAGCAGCCGAAACAGCCCTGCAAGAAAGCGAAGAAAGATTGCGGGCGATCGCCACTGCGACTCCCGTTCCCCTGCTAATTACTCGCCTAGAAGACAGCGTAATTTTGTATGCAAATCCTGCCATTGAAAAAAGTTTAGGTTTGAGTTACGAACAACTTATGGGTGGCAAAAACAATGATTTTTATGCCAATATCCACGACCCCATTCAATTGCTAGAATCAGTAAAACAAAAGGGCTTTAGCGACAGCGAACAAATCTGTCTCAGGAAAGCAAACGGCAGTTTTTTTTGGGTAAAAATGTCGATGAGATCGATTAATTTTAACGGCGAAGCAGCAATTTTATCGGCATTTTACGATATTACCGATCGCGTAGAAGCAGAAACAGCACTGCGGCAAAGCGAAGCGAGGTTTCAAAAACTAGCCGCCAACGTTCCCGGAATGATTTATCAATTTCAGTTAGCAGCAGACGGCACTATGTCATTCCCCTACCTCAGTTCCGGCTGCCGCGAACTCTGGGAATTAGAACCAGAGGTACTCCAAAATTCAGCTATTCCCGCTATCGAAATGATTCATCCAGACGATGCGCCAAGCTTCCACGAATCTGTTGCTATCTCAGCTAAAACTTTAGAGCCTTGGCGGTGGGAAGGCAGATTAGTTTTTCCCGGCGGCGATCGGATTAAGTGGATTAGCTGGGCTTCGCGACCCGAACCGGGCGAAAAAGATGACATTATTTGGGACGGCTTGTTGATTGACATTAGCGATCGCAAACTTGCAGAATCCGCACTGCGGCAAAGCGAAGCCAGATTCCAAAAAATGGCGGCCAACGTGCCGGGAATGATTTATCAATACTTGCTGCGTCCCGACGGTTCCAATGAATTCATTTATGTCAGTTCCGGCTGTTGGGAACTCTACGAATTAGATCCAGAAAAAGTTCAACAAAACTCCGATTTAATGTGGTCGAGGGTGCATCCAGACGACCTAAAACCGCTGTTAGAATCAGTCGCAATTTCCGGCGAAACTTTAAAACCTTGGATATATGAAGGGCGGATCGTAACGCGATCGGGAAGACTGAAATGGATTCGCGGCATCGCCCGCCCCGAACTGCAACCGAGCGGCGATATACTTTGGGAGGGGGTGACAATCGACATCAGCGATCGCAAGCTAGCAGAAATCGCCCTCAGCGAGTCAAAAATCGCCCTGCAACAAGCCAATCAAGAACTTGAAAAGCGCGTCCTAGAACGCACGGAAGCCTTGCAAACGTCCCAAAAAATGCTGTGGTTGGTAATCAACAACATCCCTCAGTTAATCGCCTGGAAAGATCGAGATTTAGTTTATTTGGGAGGCAACAAAAACTTTGCTAAAGTCGCAGGTTTCAATCACCCCAATGAAATCGCCGGTCTCACCGACTTCGATATGCCCTGGACGCCGGAAGAAACAGAAGTTTTTCTAGCCGATGACCGCCGTATCATGGCAACAAACAGCCCAGAATATCACATCATAGAATCAAAAATGCAAGCCGACGGCACCCAATGCTGTCTGGAGACAAATAAAATACCTTTACACGACAATTACGGCAATGTTGTCGGCATTTTGTCTACGTTTGAAGACATCACCGACAGGCTTTCCCTAGCAGCTCAAGTCCGCGCCAGCGAGGAACTATTTCGCACAATTTTTGAAGATGCACCCATTGCTATCTACTTAGCCAATTTAGACGATAACAAGTTAGTGCGAGTCAATAAAACTTACTGCGAAATGCTGGGATATACCGCAGCCGAATTGCTCGCCAAAACATTTATAGACATTGGCCATCCCGAAGATAATCCCAAAAATCTCCAAGTTGCTGCTTCTCTAGAGCGGGGAGAAATTACGAGCTATCAAATCGAAATCCGCCAGATTGCCGCTACAGGTAAAATTGTTTGGGTAAACGTCACAGCTACTTTGATTAGAGACGGCGAAGGAAAACCTATTTACAAATTAGGGATGATTGAAAATATTACCAACCGTAAAATTTCCGAAGCAGCACTCCAAGCTTCCCAATCTCAATTGAAAAAACAAGCAGCCCAATTGCAAGAAGCCTACGAACAGCTACAAGACGCTCAAATCCAATTAGTTCAATCAGAAAAAATGTCGAGCCTCGGTCAGATGGTGGCTGGCATCGCCCACGAAATCAACAATCCCGCAACTTTTATTAACGGCAATATTTCTCATACATACACCTATTTTCACGATTTAATTGAACTCTTGAATCTCTACCAGCACAGCTACCCATCCCCAGTACCTCAGATTGCTGAAAAAGTTAAGGAATTAGATTTAGATTTCCTCAAGGAAGACTTGCCAAAAATGCTCAATTCCATGAAAATCGGAGTAGAAAGAATCAGTAAAATTGTGTTGTCTCTGCGGAATTTTTCGCGGTTACACGAATCAGAAATGAAGTTTGCCGACCTTCATGAAGGAATTGACAGCACGCTGTTAATTTTGCAACACCGATTGCATCAGGAAAATAAACAAAACCTGATTGAAATTATTAAAGACTACGGAAAAATATCGAAAGTTTACTGTTGTGCGGGGCAGTTTAACCAGGTATTTTTCAACATTATCAGCAATGCGATCGACGCACTAGAAAACCAACCGCAACCTCGGACGATCGTGATTCGCACTGAAATGAAAAAAGCCGGCTTGAAAAGCCAAAGTAAAAGCCAGCTCGTTAATTGCGATCGCATCGTCATTTGCATCGCCGACAGCGGCCCGGGAATGACCGAAGACGTTCGCAAACGGCTGTTTGACCCCTTCTTCACCACCAAACCGGTAGGGTCTGGAACAGGCTTGGGATTGTCCATCAGCCATCAGATTGTGGTAGAAAAACATAGGGGAACCCTGCGGTGCATCTCAGCGCCCGGACAGGGAGCGGAATTCTGGATTGAAATTCCCTGCTCCGCTAACGGAAATTAATCTAAAAGTTTCAATATCTAACTTTTAATTCCCAATTGCCGTCGGTGCTTGAGTTATCAGGGTTTTGAATTAACCGCACTCAGAAGCCGAAATAAATCGCATTCAGCGGTGTGCTAATCTGCTGCCCTTATTCGCTAGGCAATTATGCTCAAAAAACTACCTTTATCCTGGTCTCGCTACATTCCAGCCGGGTTGACGCTCGCTTTGGGTGTAGGACTCTCGGCCCTGGCATTCGCCTTGGTTTGGGACTGGGAAGACAACCGCCGCGACTACGAAATGCACCGCCGCATCGACGATATTTCCATCGGCATCGAACGCCAGCTAAACTCCGACTTAGACGCAGTTCTCGCCCTCAGCGACTACATGAAAGCCTTCAGCGCCGTCGAGCGTTCCTCTTTTGCCCGGTTTGTCGCCCGTCCCCTATCCGTCCACCCCAGCCTGCAACTCCTAGCTTGGGCCCCCCGCATCCCCAATGCTCAGCGGCGCAACTACGAAGCCAAAGCCAGAAGCGAAACCGACTCCAGCTTCGAGATTACAGAGCGCGGCCCCCGAGGAGAACTGCGCAAGGCCCCTCAACGTTCCGAATACTTCCCGGCTTTCTACGTCGAACCAACAGCCGGAAACGAGACAGCATTGGGCTTTGACCTCGCCTCCCACCCAGAAATCCGCGCCGCGCTCGATCGAGGCCGCGATACTGGAGAAATGATTGTCACCAACTACGTCGGCCTAACTCAGGGGCATGTTCCGGAACTGGGTCTTTTGGCAATAGTTCCGATTTACGAAACCAGCACTAAACCAACTACCCTAGAATCCCGCCGCCAACTGCTGCAAGGATTTGTTCTGGGCGTATTTCGAGGCAAAGATATTTTCCAAACCTCTTTAAAAGGACGCAATACCGACTACCTCACCATTTATCTCGCCAGCCAGGCTCCAGACAAGCAAGAAGCACCGCCGCTGTTACCGCAAACGGGCAGCCCCGTTCTCAAAAATCTGCCTGCTGACGGCCCTATTCAGCAATTTGCGGTGCTGTTCCAATCCGCCAACCAACAAGTGCTCCCAGCATCAGCCGCTGCGGAACGATCCCTCAGACAAAACTGCCCGATTCTTTACAATCCAGGCCCGGAGTATACAGCTTGCAAAAGGCTGCTGAAAATTAGCGGCCGCCAGTGGTCTCTGTACGTGTCGGCAACGCCGGAAATTCGGAGGATTCGCAAGCACTGGCGCTCTTGGGGAACTCTGACGATGGGGATGCTGTGGACTCTGATTCCGGTGACATATATGCTGACAGCTTTGAGCCGCACCGCCCAAATCGAAAAGCTAGCCCGAGAAAGAATTCGCCAAGCCGAACAGTTGCAGGCTGCTTACCTGCAGTTGGAACTCGAACAAGCTAAATCCGAGCAACTGCTGTTGAACGTTTTGCCGGCAGCGATCGCCCTGCGCTTGAAGGACAATGAACATAATATCGCCGAAAGTTTTGGGGAAGTCACTGTGATGTTTGCCGACATTGTGGGGTTTACAGAACTTTCGTCGAGAATTTCAGCGACGGCGGTGGTGAAAGTCCTCAACGATATTTTTTCGGCTTTTGACCACTTGGCCGATCGCCACGGTTTGGAGAAAATTAAGACTATTGGTGACGCTTACATGGTTGTCGGCGGTTTGCCTACGGCCAGAGAGGATCACGCCGAGGCGGTTGCGAACATGGCGATCGATATGCTGCACGAAATTAGGCTCCTGAGTTTAGAACATTCGGAACCTTTCAGCATTCGGATCGGGATTAGCAGTGGCCCTGTCGTTGCCGGCGTGATCGGCTTAAAGAAGTTTATTTACGACCTCTGGGGAGACACAGTAAATATTGCTTCGCGCATGGAATCCCACGGGATTACCGGCTGCATTCAAGTCACCGCCGAAACCTACGAGATATTAAAAGATAAATATACTTTTCAGAAGCGCGGCGCTATTCAAGTTAAGGGCAAGGGATACATGGTTACTTATTTACTGACTGGGAAAAAAGATTATTGACCCAACCCAAAAACGGATACAAGCCTCCGAATCCGCGATCGACTAAGACTTTCGATCGCCAAGCTAAAATAGTGTAAGCTCAAAGTATTCTATCACCCCTGCACCAAAAAAAGGAAAAACCATGACGACGCTGCTAATTCAAACCGAAAGCGTCCCACTGACGGTCAATTTCCCTGCGATCCAATCGATGACTGTTGAACAGTTCTATGAATTCTGTCTAGTTAATCGCGATTTGAGAATTGAGCGTACAGCCAGTGGGGAAGTTATCATTATGTCACCAGCCTTTTCAGATACAGGGAACCGCAACATTAAAATTGCTCAGCAACTTGCGAACTGGGCAGAACAAGATGGCACAGGTGAAGCGTTTGACTCCAGTGCAGGCTTTACCTTGCCGAATGGAGCAACCCGATCCCCCGATGCCTCATGGATTAAACTAGAGCGCTGGAATGCCTTAACAGAAGAACAAAAAGCCTCATTCGCACCGATTTGTCCAGACTTTGTGATTGAATTGCGGTCTGCTAGTGATATTCTCAAGGGATTGCAAAACAAGATGCAAGAATATATTGACAATGGTGTATCGCTCGGCTTTTTGCTCGATCGCAAAAATAGAAAAGTCTACATCTACCGTCCCGATCGCGAACCTGAAATCTTAGATAATCCTGAAACAGTCAGCGCAGATCCAGAGTTACCGGGATTTGTCTTGTGGATGGCAAAAATCTGGTGATTTAGATCGTTACACCATACTCAAAGACATCAATTCATCTGTCATTTATTTTTTAGCTCCAATCACTAAATCATATCGTGTGCGGTTGCATCGGTATTGTTCCAACCTCCAAACAGTCAGTTGTCCCGAAAGCATAATTTTAGTCAACAGTCAACAGTCAACAGTCAACAGCCAACAATCATCTTGCTCGTGCAACCGGAATTATATCAATTAACTGCTCTCGTTCCCAGAGTTGTAATCATTGGCTTAAGGCAGTTTATGAGCAGTGGATTTGACACTTCCGGGCGTGAACGCACGGGGGAGTTTGCGATCTAGCTTAGACTTCAGTTTGTGCTTCAGTGGGTTCCGATACCGCATTCTAGATAGAAGTTTACTAGGCTTGCTTTTGAGCTTGCTTTCTTTTGCTCAAAACAGCCCGTTGAATTGTCAGCAAAATTTTCCCCTCTTGTTCATTAATTTCACCGTCAGCCTCGATGATGTCAGTGCATCGCTTTAAAAGTGGTTCGGCAAAGTCGAGTTCGAGTTGTTCGAGTAAAATATCCAACTTGGGAGGCAATTTAGACTTATTTTTCACCGCTTCAATCTCAGCTAAAGACGTGGGATTTAAATTCGCTGCTTGTAATTCGGGTAATAACTCATCCCATCGGGTAAATTTTTGGGTGGTATAGACGACATACACCAAAATCCAATCCATCACCGTTTCTTGTGCGATCGCTTTCTCTAAATATTGCTCACTTTCCGCTTGCAAGACTTCTCGTAAATCTTCGAGCTTGGTTTCGATTTTCGAGGAATCGAGATGCGCTTCATAAAACCGACAAGCACCGTATCCCAGCGCGTAAATCATTGTCGCACTGGCGCTAGCATTAATCACCGCACCCGCCAAGGGAATATTGCTGACAAGCGTAACTCCAGCTTCGATCGCTAAATTGCTCCCCAAGGATAAACCGAAAATAGCGACAACTTCTTTTTTGCGATCGCTCGATTGCAAATCCATTCCATAGGCGGCAGCTATTTGATAAACCAACTCGGCGGATAACGCCGTCATTGCCGCTAAATCCATGCCAGCAAATGCCAAAGCTGCGCCCGGAACTAAACTGCTAACCAAGCCACTTCCTGCCGCTAGCAAGGCTTTTTCCACCATTAAGCGATGTGCGATTTCTTGAGGTTTCTCGTGAGGATATTGGCGCTGCAACTCTCGAACTGGCCCCTCGGCAGTCACTACATCAACTTTATCGATCGCATTAACTAACCAGTCGATTTTGAAATTTTCAGTCAGTTTTTTCAAGATAGGACTCTGGGAAATCGAACCGAGGGCTGAACCCCAAAAATTGGGAAATTGGAGTGCTGCACTTCCGGCATTGCCTACCGCACTCGCGGTATTAACAACAATCTCACCTCCAGCACTGCTTGCTGCATTCCCCACCGCACTCGCGGTATTAACAATCGCACTTCCGGCATTGCCTACCGCATTCCCTACCGCACTCGCAGTATTAACAATCGCACTTCCGGCATTGCCTACCGCACTCGCGGTATTAACAACAATCGCACCTCCAGCACTGCCTACTGCATTTCCCACTGCACTCGCGCTATTAACAATCGCACTTCCGGCATTGCCTACCGCACTCGCGGTATTAACAACAATCTCACCTCCAGCACTGCCTGCTGCATTCCCTACCGCACTCGCGGTATTAACGATCGCACTTCCGGCATTCCCTACCGCATTCCCTACCGCACTCGCCGTTGCAGAGACGGCTCCGAACACGGAACCGAACCAATTGGATTTATCCCCTGGTTCAGCCTGCACCTCCGATTTGGATCGATCCTTGGTTTCTGCTACTTCGGTTGCTGAGAGAACTTCTTGTGAGTGGATGCTGTCTATTTTGCTTTCGTTGTTATCTAGCATTGGTTTACTTTGGGGTGACGTTTTCATTGCAGCTTTTTCAGCAATGCGTTGGATTTGACACTCCCCACTCGCGTACAGATAGGGATTCGTTTCCTGGTAATAGTGTAGCGCGATCGTCCCGCTGGCGATTTTTCGTCTTTTGCAGTGCCAGCAGGACGATCCCCATCCCTCATCTTTCAACCATTAAACCATGACCGAAGACATCAATTCATCGGTCATTTCAAAATTAGCCGTCACACTTTGCACGTCGTCCAAATCTTCCAGTGCATCCATTAACTTTAGGAGCGATCGAGCTTTGTCAGGAGTATCTATTTCCACTGTATTGCTCGGAATCCAGCGATTTTCCGACTGCAAAACAGCAAACTTTTTTTGTTTCAACACATCAGCCAGTTGTTCCAAATTACCCACACTTGTAAATACCTCTGCACCTTCAGTATCCTCATCAATTAATATCAAATCATAAGATTCCGCAGCCGCCTCTAGCGACGCTTCCAACAATTGTTCCTCATCAATCGGGCCGCGTACCGTACAAACTCCTTTGTGGTCAAACATCCAGCCCACACAACCAGTTTCGCCCAGGTTGCCGCCATTTTTAGTAAAAGCTTCTCGCAAGTCAGCCGCTGTGCGGTTGCGGTTGTCTGTCAGCGCTTCAATTAGAATAGCAACTCCGCCAACGCCGTAACCTTCGTAGCGAATAGCTTCTAAATCCGAACTTCCCCCGGCCAAGCCCGCACCTTTGGCGATCGCCCTTTCTATGTTTTCATTAGGAATACTCGCCGCCTTGGCTTTTTCTATAGCCGTCCGCAGTTGAAAATTGCCAGCGGGATCGGGAACTCCGCTGCGGGCCGCGACAATAATTTCGCGAGATATTCTAGCAAAAACTTTGCCTTTAACGGCATCAACTCTAGCTTTTTGGCGTTTAATATTCGCCCACTTACTGTGTCCAGCCATACCTATTTAAGATTTTCGATTTAAAATGTGCGATCGAGATTAAATAATAACACCCAGATTCGGACAAATCAGATTAACGTAGGGTGCACCTCGGCGCACCTTACACACATAGCATAAAATGCGATTTTTCGCACGAATCTCAACTTTAATTAAACCGGATCGCGGTTTCAGAGTGACTCAGGTGAGAAGTATCGCCATTAAGTGCGATCGACCATTCTCCCTCACCCCGTACCACTTTTACCAAACAGCACAGAGAAGCATTAATTTCCGTTTCCGCACCGCCCGCCAGCCCGATCGCAGTTCCTAAAACCGACGCATCGTGACCTACTAATAACATATCTTCGGGAAACTCTGCCGCGAGGCGTTTAGCAGTTTCCCCCGCTCTTTTGAAACAAGCTTCCACGGTTTCGGGATAATTAGCAATACCGCCTTTGTAGGAAGCATCAATCCTGGGAAAGCGCCGGCACAAAGCTTCGACGGACTCAGTTTCCGGCATTTCTGTCATCCATTCAGGATTCAGCCATTCGCACAGTCCCCACTCTAGTTTAATTGACAAATCGAGAGCTTCAGCCGCGTGATTTGCTGTTTGGACAGTTCGCAGAAAAGGAGAAGCAAAAATATGAGAAATTCCTTCACCTTTGAGGCGATTTGCGAGTTGTTTGGCTTGAATGTGACCGTCTTCGGAAAGGTGGGGATCGTAGCGGTGTTCTGCGGTGAGAAACCAGTCGGGGTTAACGAAGTCGATGCGGTTTCCGTGTCGTGCGATCCAGACTGTTTGTGGCATGAGTTGGTTTTAGTTTTGCTTCTTGATGTAATATTATATCAAAGATGCTGATTTGGGATCTTTATGAAATTCGAGTGGGATGAAAACAAGGCTGCGGTAAATTTATCCAAGCATGGGCTCTCATTTGAGGAAGCCAGAACGGTTTTTGACGATCGCCTATACGTCGATTTATACGATCCGGATCACTCTGATGAAGAAGATAGCTATATTATTGTTGGAGAGTCCCAGCAAGGTAATTTATTGATAATGTCGTATACAGAAAGAGCAGATTTTATTCGTTTGATTAGCGCCATAAAAGTAACACGAGTGGAGCGAGAAGTTTATGAAGAAGGATGAAACAGGGATGGACGATGAGCTGCGGTCGGAATATGATTTGAGGAAGTTGCGTGTAAGAAGGGTAGGCTCTGGACGAAAGACCTTTGGTGGTGTAAATATTCGTTTAGAACCGGATGTTGAAGAGATGTTTCCCGATTCTGAAGCAGTGAATGAAGCTCTGCGGTTTTTGATTAGAATTACTGGAGAAATTGACACAGCAAATGAGTTTCAACCCCTCCGCGAAGAACAAACGATCGCCAAGAGTCTCGCAGCCTTGCAAGATTACCAGACAAACAAGACGGCCATTGAGCACAATCGGGTTAAGCAATGGGCAGATAGTCTAGGGATCGATCGCGAATTGCCAGGCCCTCAGTAATTTGGACGCGCCCAGCCCTAACAGCACTTTCTTATCAAAATTAATTATGCACATTACTGATAGCGATCGCGCTACCATTCGCTCAGTCGTAGAACAGCAACTGCAAGCATTTCAAAAAGACGATGCTGCTGGGGCTTTTGCCTTTGCCAGTCCCGGAATTCAGCAGCAGTTTCGCACAGCAGAAAACTTTATGCACATGGTAAAAATTGCCTATGAAGCTGTCTACCGTCCGCGCTCGGTATTATTTGAAGACCTCGCCACTGTTGAAGGAATTCCCGTTCAGCCGGTGCTGTTGCTGGACTCGGAAGGCATTCCAATCCGAGCCATTTATCTCATGGAAAAACAGTTTGATAATAGTTGGCGAATTAACGGCTGTTATTTGGTTTCCATAACAGCACAATAAGTTATGCCTACTTTTAGGCAGAGCTTTTTTTGCTAACTCGCAGCATCTTATTCCCGCCTTTTTGAAACTCATAAGGAGCCTCTTGAATTTCTACACTAAAACTTCTCTTTTTCAATTCTGCGATCGTCGGATTTAAGTGATCGGATTCCTCCCCGCTAAAACTCTGCAATAGAGGGAATACCCGGACTTCCTTCGCAACCCGACACATTTCTGTAATAGCTTCCAGATGAAATTCTTCGGAAAGCAGGTGAGAATAAGCAAATAAGAAATGGCTGCACAAAGCTAAATCGAATTGACGGTTCTCGAAAGGCAAAACTGGCAGCTCAGCATTAATATATCGGCCTTGCTGCAAGCCGGATGGAAAATCTTCTAAAAATTCCTGCATCGCCTTCATTCGCACTTCGCCTAGCTGGTATGGCGATTCAAAATTATTCCACAGGTAGCCGTCTAAATTGGCTTTAACACCGTCAATCACAGTTTGATATGTTTCTTGGATGCGATCGCCAATTGCCACCGCAGTAAACTGATAAACTGGATCGCAAGAAATTACCTTTTTACCTTGGCGAGTCATTTCGGCATTGAAACTCGCCGGGCCGCCGGCACAATCAAGAATTGCTAGCTTGAGGTCACTTGATGTCAAGCTAAACATTCCTATGTATTCATCCAAGCAGCGTCCCCAAAGAATTACTCGATCCAATTTTAGTGACACTTGTCTTTGTCCTGCTGAGAGAATTATTTAACATTTTACCTCAAATCAGGGCCTTTTTTTATCCATTTCTTTGGCGGGTTGATTTGTATCCCGAGTTATGTATGAATAATTTTGCTCAAACGAGATCCTAATCCTGAGAACAGTTGGCGGGCTTTACAGTTTCTTTACAAACAAGGTACAAAATAGTTAAGTGCGATCGCACTATTTTTATCATTCCACCTGTGGATTTTGCAGCGAAGCGAGGCTACACTGGACAGCAGGGAAAATAAACTAAAATCAACTAGCTAAATTGCTCTCGTTCATTGGCAGGCTGCAACCAGGGAAGAAATATGAAACATAACGTTCAAACCGCTAAAAGTCTGAGTTTGTCAGCACTCCTGGTGCTATTGAGTTCCCTGCCCAGTATAGCTCAGTTGCCTGCCATCAGAAATCCTGCCGCCACTCCTAACTCAAACCAACCGATAGTACCGCCGCCGCCACCTCGGGGTGTAAGTTTGCCGCCGATAGGCAATTCTGGTCCGCTGACACCAGAAGCAGCTTATACTTTAGGCCCGGGCGATCGCATTGCTTTAGATATCTTCGGCGTCCCTGAATTCAGCAAAGAATATCAAGTGTTAGTTGACGGGACGCTCAATTTGCCAATCATTCGCAGCGTCTCAATTCAAGGGTTGACGCTGCAACAAGCTGCTAACGTGATTACCCAGCGATACGAACCCTTCATCAATGTTCCCGTTGTTACCGTGACTGTGATCGTCGCTCGCCCTCTTAATATAGGCCTTGCCGGTGAAGTTACTCGCCCGGGTTCCTACAAGATTAATCCCACTAGAGAAGGAGGAGGAGTAAAATTTCCGACTTTGATGGAAATGCTGCAACTTGCACAAGGGGTGACATCAGCAGGAGATATGCGAAATGTTCAAATTCGCCGTCCCCGCAGAGGCGGGCCGGAGCAAGTTACTACGGTAGATTTGCAGAATTTTTTAGAGACGGGAAATTTGCGTCAAGATGTCACGATTCGAGATGGAGATACAATTTTTGTACCGACAGCAAGTGCCCTGAATACTCAAGAAGTTCGTCAAAGAGCCAGTGCTAATTTTTCCGCTGATATTACTAAACCAATTGGCGTGGTAATTGTCGGCGAGGTAAACAGGCCGGGGCCTTATACTATATCTGCTGCTGATTTGCGATCGACCAACCAACAAACAGAACTGGGTTTTGTCAGCATCGAGCAACAGCAAGGAGCAGTTGTCGGTTTACCAACGATAACTAGAGCGCTCAAAATTGCTGGCGGTATCACTACAGAAGCGGACATACGCCGCGTGCAAATCCGCCGCCGAATCAGAGGTGGCAACGAACAAAGTATCATGGTAAATCTGTGGGATTTGCTGCAAAAAGGCGACGCGACTCAAGATGTTTTGCTGCAAGAAGGAGATAGCGTGATTATCCCGACAGCAGCTACTGTAGACTTAGCTGAAGTTTCTCAAGTCGCCAATAGCAGTTTTTCTCCGAACGCGATTAGCATCAATATTGTAGGAGAAGTAATTAGGCCTGGGGCTGTGCAGGTACGGCCTAGTACATCCCTGCACCAAGCTTTGCTGACGGCAGGCAGTTTCAATCAATTGCGGGCAAAAAAAGACAAGGTAGAACTGCTGCGTTTGAACCCCAACGGTACTGTTTCTCGCCGCACTATCGAGGTGGATTTTGCTCAAGGGTTGAATCCTGACAATAACCCAACTCTCCGCAACAACGATGTGATTCTGGTAGCGCGATCGGGCTATACCAGGGTAGCAGACAATATCAACAGTTTCTTGCAGCCGATCGCAGGAGTTGCAACTGGGATCGGCGCTGTTAGCGGCATTCTGAGTGGGTTTGATACAACGATTAGAACTTTTCAAAACTTATTTTTGGGAGGAGATTTCGACCGGCGAATTCAGCTCAGACAGCTTCGCGAACAACGTCAAGACAGACAAGAGCAACGTGAAGACAGACTGCTAGAAAGAGAGCTACAACGTCAAGATAGATTGCAGCAAGCTGAAGACAGAAGACTGCAACTTGAAGACAGAAGACTGCAACTTGAAGACCGACAGCGGCAAATAGATCTTGAGAATCGGCAACTCGAGATCCAGGAGCAGCAACTTCAGCTCCAAAATCAGCAGCAGCAGCAAATGCAGCTACAGCAAATGCAGCCAACTACTCCTTGATAAGACTCGGGCGTTGAAAGTTAGCCACCCTCTTTATGACTCGGCGGTTGAAACCGCTGCATAGAGTCAAACGAAGTCCACGCGGACTAAGAAATAAAGGGGGTATTAAACCCGGATTTGCTATTACATCGCACATCCAAAATATACGGCAAACATCCTAAAACTTATTAAGCTGTAAGCAACTAAACTATATGTCAATTGAAGTAGTTCCAATCACTTCAGAGCAATTAAATCAGATTCTTCAAAAGGAAGAAAGTCATTTTCTCGACTTCAAGGCGATAGATGTAAAACCAGCAAAATTATGTAAATTTATTTCGGGATTTGCCAATGCGGATGGTGGAGAGCTTTACATCGGAATTGATGAGAAGATTTTAGGCAATACAAAAACAAGATATTGGAGAGGTTTTGCCGATCAAGAATCTGCAAATGGGCATTTACAAATTTTTGAGGAACTTTTCCCACTTGGTGATGGTTATTCATATACATTTCTTAGCTCTGAATGCCATCCGGGTCTAGTTTTGCAAGTGACTATTCTTAAATCACGAGGAGTAGTAGAAGCTTCGGACGGTACTCCATATTTAAGACGTTCAGCACAAACTGTGCCTATTACAACTCAAGCAGCTTTAGAAAGATTAAAACTCGACAAAGGTATAGAATCCTATGAAAGAAAAACTATTGATGTAGAGCTTGAAGTAATCACTGATTCCGAAGTCATGAGCGAATTTATTAACGCTGTAGTTCCAACTACAGAAGCTGAGTTATGGCTGAAAAAGCAACAATTAATTCATAGAAAAAAACCAATAATTGCCGGAATTTTATTATTTGCAGATGAACCTCAAGCTGTTTTTCCCAAGCATTGTGGCGTTAAAATTTATAGATATAAAACAAAAGAGTCAGAAGGAACAAGAGACACTCTTGATTTTTCCCCAATAACCATCGAAGGTTGTTTGTATAAGCAAGTTCAGGAAACTGTAACTAAAACAATAGAAATTATTGAAAAAATACCTAAAATTGGGAATCAAGGATTAGAAAATATCCAATATCCCGAAGAAACTATTCATGAAATTGTCACAAATGCTTTACTGCATAGAGATTACAGTATAGCTTGTGATACTCACATCCGTATTTTCGACAATAGAATTGAGATTGAAAATCCAGGAAAATTGCCAGGCCACGTTACAGTAAAAAATATTCTGAAAGAACAATATGCAAGGAATGGAGCTATTGTTCGTATAATCAACAAATTTCCCAATCCACCTAATAAAGATGTAGGAGAAGGTCTCAATACTGCTTTTCAGGCAATGGCTAAGTTAAGACTACAACCCCCTGACATAAAAGAGACTGAGAATTCTGTAATTGTATACATTAAACACGAACCTCTGGCTTCAATAGAAGTACAAATAATGTCGTATTTAGAGAAGCACAAAGAAATAACCAATAAAATTGCTAGAAAAGAAACTGGAATTCGTTCAGAAGCAACTATCAAGCAGGCATTTTACAGATTAAGAGATAACGGACTTATTGAAGCTGTTCCTAAAAGAGCAAAAAGCAATGCAGCTTGGCGTAGAGTTGGAACTATTGATGAAGCTTCAGAAAATGCGATCTCAAGTTATGAAATGTATTCGGAGTATGAGCAATCAGTCATGGATTACCTTGAAGAACACGAAGAAATTACTAATCGCATTGGTCGAGAACTCGTTGGAATTGATTCAGGTCAAGTTATGAAAAATATTTTTAATCGCTTGCGAAAAAAGAAGCTGATAGAAATTGTGCCAGGTAAATCGCGTATTACCGCTGCATGGCGAAAAGTTAAATCTCCCCCAACTTAGGGTTTTGAGTTCAACTTGAGTGAGATTTTGACCATAGAGATGGAGAGTTGGGTTTTGGGAAGTGCGATCATCGCGACGGTGAGATGAAGCGGAAGGGCTAAAATCTTAGCAAGGATGGATTTGAACCATGAAACTCTTGCAAAAATCGATCGGATGGTTTCCCCTGAAAATTCAAAACTAAACCTGCTGTGGGAGTTTCCCTCCACAGTATTCAAAATTCTAAGTTGATAATTAATCAGGACTTACGCATTATGATGGTGTAGCAAGACTTTGAGATTGCTTCACTGAGTTGGCCCGGCGACAGAAATACGTTACTTTTGCGTAAGTCCTGTAATCCTAACAATTCGATCCTTGAAAGCTATAAGTTGCTACATCAAAGGTAAATGTTCGATTGAGATTGATCCCCTGTGTCTATCTCCCAAACTACATCAATCATGAGAAATTTTTTGTATTATCGAAAATTAATCAACTTTCCCACCCAAAAGCTCAGGTTGCAAAACCTGATTTAATTTGCCACTGCGAAACCCCTCCAAATCCAAAGTCGCGTAAACAAAACCAAACTCCTGAAACACCGCCACCAATGCAGGCAAATCCGTATTTACCACAAACTCCTGAATCTCTTCTGCAGGTAACTCAATTCGCGCCGTATCTCCATCCGATCGCACTCGCAAATTTTTCAGTCCCAACTGCCGCAAATACCGTTCGGCGCGCCCCACTCTTTGCAACTTTCCAACGGTGATTTCTTCGCCGTAAGGAAAGCGCGAACTCAGACAAGGTTGAGCCGGTTTGTCCCACCAAGGCAAATCCAATTCTTTTGCCAACTGCCGCACTTCAAATTTAGTGATTCCTACTTCTGCTAAGGGCGATCGCGCGCCGCGTTCCTTTGCCGCCTGAATCCCCGGACGGTAATCCTTTAAATCGTCAGCATTCACCCCATCCACCACATAAGGATAACCCTTTGCTAGTGCTAGGGGTTTCAAAGTATCGTGCAGTTCGCTTTTGCAAAAATAGCAGCGGTTAACCGGGTTAGAAGTGTAATTGGGATTTGCCATTTCCTGAGTTTCTACTTCCTCGTGGGCAATGCCAATTTCTGCTGCTTGAATCCGCGCATCTTCTAAATCTTCGGGCAGTAAAGACGGGGAAACTGCCGTCACTGCCAAAGCGCGATCGCCCAACACGTCAAAAGCGATTTTTGCCACCAAAGTGCTGTCAATTCCGCCGGAGTAGGCAATCAAAGCCCGTTCCATCTGTGCGAAAATATCTTTTAATTGTGCGAGTTTTTCCACTAACATAATTTCCACTTTTATTACTGCGAAGCTATCGCAATCTAATTTACAGGGTGATTTCTCTTCAACATCTGTAGGACTTACGCACGATTGTTTAGAAACCGGGTTTTTTTACGAAAAGACTCGTTCTAGACCGCACCCAAGGTAAAAAACCCCGTTTCGCAGGGGCCCCGATGCGTAAGTCCCGATCTTTTGGGGGAACAGAAAAGCCCGCCAAAGGTAGTATTTAAATGCAGAACAGCTTATTCGGGATCGATACCGAGGGGTGCCAATCGAGCCAAAAGCTGTTGATTTCGCTGTCTTTCCTGTTCCAGCAGCGTCTCGGCTGACTCTTTGTCTTGCTGTTGGCGACCGGCGCGCTGTCGTTCATTTTCACCCCGTTCTTCCGGCCACAACAGCAACTCACCGGCTGCATTCCACCAGCGCAGCCAATATCCCGTTCTACCTTCGCGAGTTCCCTGCCACACTCCCAAAAATAGATTTAATCCAGGTATTAAATAACGCCCGTTTTCATCAGGATTTTGATTCTCGTAACGCCCCAATTCTAGCGCATCAACTTCTATTCTGCCTGTATGCGGCCGAAAAATGACATAGCGAGGAACTTTGATTACTTGTTCGTAAAAAAACCACTTTCCGATTTCTTCTGTGTGTTCGACAGAGTATTCATCGCCGTAAGTAGCTGATAGAAATTCCATCACTACAAAAGGGACATTTCCTTCGGTATGAGGCGTGTAACTGCGGCGGGGATAGTTGTGAGGCCTCTTTTGAACCGGCTGCACGTACATCCAGTCTGGGGCTTTGCAAATAGTGCGATCGTCCACAGCAGCGCACAAAGCAAAATTAGAAACTATTAGTGCGTCTTGCATTAGTTCCGGGGAATCCACTACAGACTGGCGCAAACCGTTAGAGATTAAAGGATGTTCTATATTTTCTACGGGGTCGTCTGGTAGGATAAAATCATCGGGTAGCAGCGGCCAGGTAATTTTTAGCTGCGATATCGGTTTGTGAATTACAGCAGTCATAAGTCACCTCATTATTAGCAATAAAAATTTTAATTTTAGTCGAGATTTCTGAGCGATCGCCTGCTTTATATTTTAACGCGATCGTTTGATATACTCAAACTTTTGAAAGTAGCGAAGGCGCGTTTTAAAATTCCCTACGGGAAAATATGGCGATCGCAATTGAAAGCAGCAGCACCACATACAGCAAACCGTAGCCAGCATCTGTAATCAAACCTGCCAAGTAAGGAACTTGTCCGTACACAGCATCGTTTCTCAAATTGAATCTGGCTAAATCCGGCAAAACCAAATAAAGTCCCATCATCAATTGTTCAATAGCAGGATTTTTAGTTAACTTGCCCAAAGCCACTAAATCCCGCGTTGAATGTCCCATCAAATAAACGCCAAATGTTAGTAAAGTTGCCAGTAGCGAACTGCTGAACACGCCAAATAAAATCCCGACACCAGCCATGAGACACAGCTCAAACCAGACAAACAACGAAGCGATTAAAATGCTTCCCAAAGGGAAAGGAATCCGGCTCAAACTCAGAATAGCCAGATAGATAACAGTCATTGCTGCTACAAGCACCGCCAGCACAGCCGACAGCCCTAAGTGCTTGCCCGCAATTAACTCAGCCCGACTTATCGGCTTGGCAACTAACAGGTAAACAGTCCGCTTTTCAATTTCTTTGTTGACCAATCCGGTAGCCACAAAGACTGTGGCAATTAGACCGAGAATGGTCATAGCAGCCAAACCGACATCTAAGATAATTTTATTCTCGGTTGTCGCCGCCAATTCCGGTATCAACCGTACCGATGCTCCCATCAACAGAGCAAAAATAATAATTAAGTAAAGGATGCGATCGCGAATTACTTCCCAAAATACATTGGTCGCAACTGTCAAGATTCTTCTCAAATTCATCTAGTTATTAACCCGCTGGAAACTTTCACCATACTTTTATATAGGGAAAAAAGAAGTTCGGCAACGAAGAAGTGTAATGGATTTAACGGATTTAACTGATGGGATGTTGACTAAAGAAGTCCCCGATTCGAGGAAAGATTCTCCCCCATCTCCCCATCTCCCCCTGTCCCCATCTCCCACTCTCGGGCTCGGACACTCTTCCCATTTCCCCCTCTTCCCCTTTCTTCTGGGACACTCTCGTAACTGCCTGAGACAGGCTCAAACTTGACTGTCCCCCGCCGTTCCATCTTTTTTCTGTCCGGGTTGAGAGCGTTTGATCGCATCGCAGGTTACAGTCGCCCTATTACCTATATCGAACACCTCGCAAGATTTGGTAAACGAATATATTTCGGGTCTAAAAACCAGCCCCAGCCAAGTTGCCTGCATATCTAACTGATAGCGGGAATCTCCTTGGACGATCGAAGTTTTGACATCCCAGCTCGCATCTTCTGGGACTACCCCAATTGTTTTTAAGGCTTGATTCTTCAGAAAAAATCGCTCGTTGTCAATATCTATTAACATTTGCTCTACCTGCGCCCACGGTTTTGTGCGGGCTTCATTTTGCAGGTATCGCTCCATTGCATTCAGGATGACAACTCCTCGGGAGCGATTAATAGTTGGCTGTTGAAATGTCACCACATAATCGCTTTGCCTCAAATCCTGCGATAAAACGCTCGGATACTGTTGTATCCAACCTTGAATTAAAAAGTGAAATGCAAACCAACAGGAAAACAGCAGGTGAACTAGAGTAATCATCAAAAACTGAGGGCGCACCAACGACCTGATACTTTCCCGTTTTGACTCGCTATTCCAAATCTCTATTGTCGCAAGAATTACTACTGCTATAAGCGGGCCGGATATCCATGCTATTTCCTTCCTGTCTGACGGCAATCTTAGCAGCAACCACAAGCCAATTAAGATGCTTGTCACCCACGGACTCAGACTTACTCCTTTAATAACAAAAGGTTGCTGGCTGGTCAGCAAACCCATTGAAAGTGTAAAAAATAACCAGCTCATATCAAACATCAGAGTTCTCGTCCGCCAGTCAGTGACTGCCGCCACCGACAGCAAACCTAAAAAGATGCTGAGCAGTAAAGGCGTCTTCCAGTGGACAACTTTAGGCGGAATCATCGCCTTTTGGATTTTTTTATTGGCTTCCCAAAGGTTGTTCGTCAGCTTAGTGAGTTGCTGAGTGACATCCAACAATTGCTTCATCATAAATTTCAATTAATTATTGACGCTTTGCAAAAACAACACGGTTAAAATAACGAAATTGCTAACAGTGTGGGCGATTAAAATTCCTCCAAACTGGGTAGTTACTTGAAAAGTTTTTTTGGGAAGGCGGCGGCTGAGGGTGGGAGGCCCTATAAACTGAGGCTTGGAAGCTTTTTTATTGCCGGAAACTATGTTTTCTATAATTTCTAATCCCTGCCATTTAGCTAAAAAAGTTACTGCTAATACTGAAACGGCTATCAGAGTAATTGCCGGGTAAATATCCTGCGCTCCCCCTAATAAGATGTAACCGATCAGCCGTTCCCGCAAATCTTTTGAAATAACGCTTTCAATGCCAAAGAAAACTAACCAGCCTACGCAAGTACAAGAGAGATTGAGGATAGCTGTATATTCAACGCTGGTTTTGGGTTCGAGTTTAAGTAGTTTTTGCAGAAACCACGCTTCGATCGCGATCGCCAAAAACATAATTAAAATTTGCACCAAAACAGTCCGAAATGGGAAAACATTGGCAATCATAGGATTCAGGTATATCAGCCCGTGTTAGATTTTAATTGTACATCACAAGCGCAATAATCTTAACTGCAGGTTTTAGCCCTTGATTGCGTTCGCTCGTCGCTAGTAAAATAGGGGGTAGAGACTGTATCTTATAATCTTTTGAGATCCGCCAACAGAATGGAAAAATTAAACATTCAATTCGCGCGATCGAATACCCACCCCGAGACAGACTCAATAACTGCTGATTATGGTAAGGAATGGCATTGGTATTCGGACAGCCTCATCCCGCTCGGAACGCGCCGCGGGTCAGATTCACGTCTACGACGGCGCTGGGAAAGGCAAGTCTCAGGCAGCTTTGGGAGTAGTGTTGCGCTCGATCGGGCTGGGTATCAATTCGGCCTCGCCCACGCGAGTCTTGTTGCTGCGCTTTCTCAAAGGCCCCGGCCGCTCCTACGACGAAGACGGGGCAATAGAAGCCTTGCAACGGGCATTTCCGCACTTGATCGACCAAGTGCGCACCGGCAGAGCCGAATATTTTGGGGCCGAAGCAATCACCCGCTTCGATCGCGCCGAAGCTCAACGAGGCTGGGATATTGCCAAAGGAGCGATCGCCAGCGATCTCTATTCCGTCGTGGTACTAGACGAACTAAACCCCGTATTGGACTTGGGTTTGCTGCCAGTTGACGAAGTAGTCCAAACCCTCAAAAACAAACCAGAATATTTAGAAGTAATCGCCACAGGCCGAGCGGCCCCGTCCGCTTTGCTGGATATTGCCGACTTGCACTCAGAAATGAAGCCCCACTATCACCCCGCAGCGGCCGAGCATCATATTTCGGGTATCGAAATATACACTGGAGCGGGCAAAGGCAAGTCTACGAGCGCTTTGGGAAAAGCTTTGCAGGCAATAGGTAGGGGTATCAGTCAAGACCAATCTCACCGGGTGTTAATCGTGCAGTGGCTCAAAGGCGGCAGCGGTTATACAGAAGATGCGGCGATCGCAGCTTTGCGGCAAAGCTACCCGCAGCTAGTAGACCACCAGCGGTGCGGCCGGGATGCTATAGTTTGGCGGGGGCAACAGCAAGAGCTAGACTGCATCGAAGCAGAACGCGGCTGGGAAATCGCCAAATGTGCGATCGCCAGCGGCTGGTACAAAACGATTATTCTCGACGAACTCAATCCCACAGTAGACTTAGAACTGCTTTCGGTAGAGCCGATCGTCGAAGCGCTCCTGCGCAAGCCCCGCGATACAGAAATTATTATCACCGGGCGCTGCCACAAACCCCACGCTTACTTTGACTTGGCAAGCGTACACTCCGAGGTATACTGTCACAAACACTACGGCGATCGGGGCGTAGAACTAAAGCGGGGCGTAGACTTTTAGCTCCCCCAGCAGTTGGCGAGTTCGATCGTACCAGTTATTTAAAGACGGCCTGCCTGGGAAACCGGAAATTGCCACAAAGCCTTGTAACCAAGTAACCAATCTCCCAATTTTCCTTGTCTTCCCGATCTCCCCGATCTGCCTTTTTTAATCTTTAATTTCCGCCCCGGGACGCGATCCCCGACCGCCAATCCCAAGTGGAACATTAAGAATATGAGCCGCGTCTTCTTGAGCGTGAGCACCTGAGACTGTGCAAAAGGAATATTAAAGGGTGAAGACATTGAAAATAAAAGCTTACAAGCAAAAAGTCAGCGATGGAGAAAGTCTAGACAGGGTTAACGCCAGTAGGCTAGACTTGCGGCTGGCAAACAGGTTAAACTACAGCGGCATCCAAACATTCGGTGTTCTAGGCAGTGTCTGTAGTCGCACAAGCGATGACCAACAAGAAGTAGAGGAGTGAAGCTGTATGACAACACTAAATGACAATCCTAATCAAGTTGATTTAAACCTTCCGGGACTGGGCCCGGATACAATCTTCGCCGGAGCCGGGGCAGATTCGATTAGAACTTCCACCCTGGGCGGCAGCTTAATATTTGGCGAAGCCGATAACGATACTCTGATTTCAGTTGGCCCGAACGATACCCTGGTAGGCGGCGAGGACGAAGACTCAATCAGATCCCAGCGCACTCCGGCGGTGCTGTATGGCGACGGAGGCTCGGACACAATAATCGCTGAAGCCCAGGCTACGTTGTTCGGCGGCGAGGGCGAGGACTTCCTCCAAGGTACTGTCGAAGCTAACCTGATGTTTGGTAATCAGGACGCAGATACCATGCTGGGAGGGTCGCAGAGAAGAGACTCCCTCTACGGCGGCAAGGGCAATGACGCCATCGGCTTCTTCATCGCAGGCGGCGGCAACAACCTCTCTTTATCTGGTGGCTTAGCTATAGGCTTCGCTGG
The DNA here is from genome assembly GCF_036702515.1 of Microcoleus sp. BROC3. Taxonomy (NCBI): domain Bacteria; kingdom Bacillati; phylum Cyanobacteriota; class Cyanophyceae; order Oscillatoriales; family Microcoleaceae; genus Microcoleus; species Microcoleus sp. BROC3. Next base: position 2,561 of record NZ_JAUBTQ010000034.1, on the reverse strand, counting down.
CAATGAAGGCAGCAACTACTTGCGGGGCGACTTGGGCGACGACTTGATTGTAGGTATCAATCAGAGAGACAGTCTCTTCGGTGGTAAAGACAAGGACACGCTACGAGGTGTTGCTAGCAGCAGCTACCTGTCCGGCGATCTTGACGACGACATCTTAGTCATTACCAACACTACCCAGACAAGCCCGTTTGCTTCGAGCGTCATCACTGTCGGCATTGAGAGAACTACCTTGATTGGCGGTGGGGGCAACGATTCTCTCTACGGCCCGATCGGGAATTTTGGCGAAGGCAGAAACTTTTTTGACGGCGGCGACGGCAACGACACGATCCGGGTTTTTGCCACGCAGGATACCGCGCAGGGAGGTGGAGGCGACGACTTCATCGTGTCGGCGACGGTGAGTGCACTTTCGAGTGTAGGCGCATCGAGTTCATTTCCAGGCTTCGCCGGTCGAAACTTGCTCGACGGCGGCACGGGCAACGACACGCTCGTGGCAGCTTTTTCGACTGATACAATGATCGGCGGCGAAGGCAATGACAGCTTGAGGGGCGTCTTTACTCAAGCCTCCGGTGGAGACGGCAACGATACGCTCAATGCCTCTTTTGCCGGTACTAATGCTGCGCTGATTACTCTCGACGGCGGCCTGGGCAGCGATCTGTTAATTGCCAACAGCACCGCTGGCGTCACCAACTTCATGAACGGCGGTGAAGGGGATGACAGAATCGTGTTTGGCACCACGCGCGATCGATTAATTGGCACCCTTGGCGGTAACGATACCATCTCCTACGCTACTGGTGTCAACTTTAGCGGTGCCCAATCAACGCCAAACATCATTACTGATAACTTGGGCGCCAACTTCATCGCTGGCAGCAACGGCACTGATCTTATCACTACTGGTGCTGGCGATGACATACTGTTCGGCGGCCCCACCAGTCTTGTTACCCCAGGAATTGACGGGGACGATACCTTAGATTCCGGCGGAGGAAACGACACGATATTGGGCGGCTTTGGGAACGACTATTTGCTCGGGGGTGACGGCAACGACTCTCTCGGCGGCGGGCCCGGTGCAGACACGCTGATTGGCGGCAGTGGCAATGACAGCTTCTACTACAACAACTTCGGCGAGGGCGTCACGGTCAACCCCAACGGCAGCCTGGGTAATAACCCAGACCAAATCGGGGATTTTGAATCCGGCCGAGACAAGTTGATACTCGAGTACGATTCGTTCCTCTTACCACCATTAGACAATACGCTGCCAAATCGACCCGGTTCTAACGTGTTAGTAGTGCTCGACAACGGAACTTACAACAACAATGTGACTCCGATAGGGGGAAATCCATCGCAACCATTCCTCGTTTACGAAGGTGCCAGCGGTCGCTTGCTGTACGACCCTGACGGTGCTGGGAACAGGCAAGGCATTACACTGGCAGTGCTCAACGAAAAACCACGCTTGACTGCATCAGATATTGTGCTGATTTAATTTAGGTGGGAGCGTGTACGGTCGGTTTGGAAAAAGCCGATCGTCGCCCGCACCAACTCTAAAAACTAATTGTGCTATGTTTCGAGCTAGGGAGATCAATCCCTAGCTTTTTTATTGCAGCGATCTTTAGTCGAGCATTCTGGATCGGGGAGCCTGAGTTTCATTGCGTCGCGACGTTCCCCCTGACGCACCCTACAAGTTGGGGCGAGCATAAAAAAAGCCAGCAAACGATATGTTTGCTGGATTGAGTAGGCAGGAAACTTGTAGCGAATACTGTTACTAAGCTTTGTCTACAATCTCTTTTGCTTTATCTTTGAGGTCTTCTTTCAGGTGAATGGCTGATGCTTCGTCCTGCTTGGCTTGACCTTCTAATTTATCTTTCTGATTGCCTGTAACTTCGCTAACAGCCTCTTGGACTTTGCCTTCAATATTCTTAGCAGTTGCTTCGACTCTATTTTCAATGCTCATTATTTTTTATTTTAACTCTACAACTACTAAGGTATGATTTTAAAGTTGAGTTTGAATCCCTCTTGAGATAGATTTGTTCTTAACTTTATAGCGGTTTTCAGTTGAGTGATATCAATTCCGGTTACACCGGAATGATGGGGAGTGGGGAGTGGGGAGTGGGGAGTGGGGGAATGTGGAATTATTGACCTTGACTTTATCATTCCCATCCAACCGGAAACGATATGAAGTACATATATCCGGTAGGGACATGGCAATGCCGATTGGTGTCAACTTAAGCAGTTAACCCCCAAAGTTCCTGATAGTAACCAGCCTTCTCAAGGGTATTGCTTACGTTGTTGTTTAATCAAGCCCAACATTTTAAGAGTCTCAACAACATAGCTAACTACATTTGTACTTCTATCCCGCCACACAGCTCGCGAAAAATCATACAGTCCACAAAAAACCATCTCTATTGAAATGCGTGGATGGGGTTGAGCTAATTCCACAGCTACTGACGAATATAGCGATCGCAAATCATTCATAAATCGATTGAGGGTTCGATCGAGCATGAGTTTCATGAGAATGTTAGCTCAAAATCACCAAACTTGTGTAGCTTGGGAAAGTCAAATCTTTGCTG
>NZ_JAUBTQ010000033.1:0-88888 GCF_036702515.1 Microcoleus sp. BROC3 | reverse complement strand
CCGCCCGTCTTTTTTGGACGGGCGGGACGCCCATCCCACAAACTTGTGGAAGTTATTTAATTCTCATTCCTTATCAGCCATTGAGGCATTCTTGACGCAAAAAAAACAGGTTTCTGGCGCCCCTGTGTCCTGGACTACTTATATCAAACCCTATTGAAAACACAAATACCGCGCGAATAAAATTACTTCTACACTTGCCTTTCATCCGCCCAGCGCGACACTAAGTATGCGAGGTTTGAAAATACATAAATATGTCATTATCTCGTTTCCTCTCCTTCCCGCACTCTTCCTAAGAACGCAGATCCGGATCCAAAAGCCTCCCCAATGGTTTCGCTGTCTCGCGCTCCGTCCAAGCCCATTAACACAGATCCGGAGTTTCGCACCGAAATCTTCCGGAACTTTTACCAACAGATATGAATCTTAAGAAGTATCAACATAAAACCTATTTTTTCGGTTAATTCACTAATCGAAAAAACCTGAATAGGAACTGCACATGAGGTTATAAGCTTGGCTTTACTGGCTTTTCATCTTTCAACATGAAGGCGGCCATATCCAAGTTTAAAAAACATTACCTAAATTTAGTTCCATTTTTTTAGGGTGCTCCTAACACACAACTGAACTTATTAAGGAGAACATCCATGAAGTTTGTAAAACTATTGCTAGCTACGGCATTAATGACTGCTTCTATCAGCCCCGCCTTGGCTAATCCTGCCGTTAAAATTTTAGGTGCAAGCTACGGCGGTAGCGGTTGCCCAGATCGCTCCGCCAGCGTCAGCGTCAGCCCCGACGGTCAAGAACTCACCATCCTATTTGATAAGTTTGCAGCCCTGGGAAATGTCTCAACAGAAAGCCGGAAAAGCTGCAATCTGAGCATTCCCATCCAAGTACCCCAAGGCTACCAAATTTCTATCTACGATGCTGATTATCGCGGCTACGTTGCTCCCAAAACCACAGGCAACCTGCGAGCAGAATACTTTTTCGCTGGAGCCCGCGGCCCAGTTTTTAATCGGAATCTCAGCGGCGAAACTAACTACAATGTTCGAGATAGCTTAGCCACTGTAGCGAATGTTTGGTCTCGCTGCGGCGACAGTGTAAATATGCGAGTAAATGCTGCAATGACAGCCCGCGGTGCCGGCATGGCCACCGTTGATTCCTTCGATTTGGCTCATCGCGGTTTAGTTTATCACGTCAAATATCGCACTTGCCGCTAAGCAGCTTGTGCGGAGTGTAGTGTGAGGAATAGTTATCAGATTTGATTTTGGAGTTTTAAGTTGGAAGAGTGGATAAATTTCCCTCTTCCTTCTTTTTACCCTGAGCGAAGCCGAAGGGCCCTCTTCCCCCTAAAACACAGTGCCGTCACTTTCAATCTGAATTGGCGGCCCTCCACCAGCCCTCAATTCTGCCGCAATTTTCCGCCCCGCCGCCCAAGTTCCTCCTTGCAAAATCTTCACCAGCGGCAATTCTGTCGCACTCAAATGCAGCTTTTCTCGAATAGCTGCGGCAATTTTATCTAAAAGATTCACAGTCAGCGATCGCCATTCTACTATAACTTCCGAACCCGGCAAGTAACTCTCTTCAAAAATAGCCGAATCTTTTGCCTGCAGCAGCCCGATATCCAAACACAAACCGCCGTTGCGGTACTCCGGCAATCCCGTTAACTCATCCAATCCGGCGACTTCTAAACCAAGTTCTTGCAGCGGTTCCAACAGCGAATAAGTCAACCACTGCGATAGTTTGTGAAACGGCACGAATTCATCTCCCTGATTTTCTCCTGTTAAGGCCCGATGCCGCCAAACATCGCCTAAATTAACGCCACCAATTGCATATCTTCCCGGCCAAATTTCCCCAAAACCTGTCAAAACAGCGCTCAACACGACCGCAGCATTGACAGTTTTGACTCCAGAAACCCGACTGTCTAACAAGTATTTTGCCAAATTGCCGGGACGCGGGTTTTCGCTGCCAAATAATAATGGATGCTGGCAAATAGTATTTCCCAAACGCTGCAATAATTCTAATCTGCCTGTTAAACCAACTAGCGGATTGTCTGGACTTACCTGAAATCCAGCAGCTAAGGTTTCTAGTTTTAACTGAGAAAGTCCGCGATAATCAGCTTGCCAAGGAAAATCGGGATTGCTGGAAAAAACACCTTGACAAAACATCTGCAAGCTGGCTATTGCTAAACCTTCAGAACGGCGGTAAACCTGTCCGGTTTCGGGTTCGCAATACTGCCAATCTGCACCAGCACCGGCATCGAGCAAAACGCTGATAATTGCTAAATCAAATTTGATCTTAGCTTGCTCTATGAGTGCAAATTCTGCTAAAGCTGCATCCAATTCTGCGAGTCGCGACAGGTTGCCGACTTCAAAATGTCGCCAGCGACTGTGAAAGGGAATGTTAAAATCGGGATACTGTTGGCGCGTTGTGTCAATTACATAATTTGCTGCTTTGTCGAGTTGGGATAAATCGACACGGAAGTAGCGGAGTTTGTCAAGGCGGGCTAAATCAAAAAGCCGATCGCACTTTTGACGAATAGCAGCCGGCGTTCTCAGATATTCTACAGTCTCAAGTTCACTATTGCCCGACTTCATACTACCAAACACCGGTAAACATCGTTTTCTTGAAAAAAGTCAAACTGGCTGTAATCTAAAAGATTATCTAAAATCGCATTTTTATCGATTTTTATCAGCTTATATTCCCACTTCGAGCCGCTGACTTCGCGTTTTATTTGATCGGAAACTATGACTGAATTTCTTTCTCTACCCGGAGTTACTATTTTACTTAAATCTTCCAGCCTGTCGGCTATGTTAATATCTTTTCCGTAAGTGCAAGACCTAAATATATATAAATTTCCCTTAGCAACTCCCACCGACAAGCCGCAAGGTATTTGATTGGCGTGAATAAAAAGTTTCCAATTCTCGCACAAACTTTCCATTGCCGCTAAGGCTGAGTGAGATTCCGGGAAAGTCAACAAATGCGAATCCCCAACAATACTCCGAATTGTACCGCCGTATTCTTCGCAAATTGTTTTTTCAAAAGTATCAAAGTTCGTGAGCAAATATTCAACGTCTTTGATCGAATTCGATTCTTGATAAGCAATAAAACCTCTCAAATCTGCTTTAATTATTGCTTGATTTTTTATGATTCGCGTTTTGTAACTTTGGTCAACTTTGTAGACTTTTTCAGGTTCGCTCATCCCTTTCAAAGAAAATTCGTTGACAAAAGACGTTTGCACTTCTGCTTTGTTGAGCGCCAGCCATGCTGCTTGGGACAAATATATTTCATCTGGCGGAGTTACTGATTCTATGCGCGCTGTTAAATTCACCGTATCGCCAAAGATATCTTTATCTTGATGCAAGACATCTCCTAATGTAATCGACACGCGGATAGCCAATCGTTCGTCGTTCGCCTTGCTAGATTGCTGCGCTCTCAACTCTTGCTGCATTTCTATGGCTGCTACAGCCGCTGCTGTGACGCTGGGAAAAATTATCCAAAATGAATCACCTTCCCCTTTAATCACGCTGCCTTCATTTCTGGTGCTAATATCTGAAATAAAATTTTTATGCTCATTTAACAAACTACTTAAGTCCGACTGAGATAATTTTTTGACTCTGACGGTATATCCGCAAATATCTGTTTTTACGATCACAGTAGAACGCAAATTAGCCATAACCTACCCTGACTGATCAAAAACCAGCAATAATTTTATGTGACCAAGACGCGATAGTTCGAGTCCGATCGCGTCTTGGCCCTCTCAATCTCCTAAATCGCGTCCGATCGCTTCTGCAAGAATTGTAGCATCTGGCACAGGGTCTGGCGTGTAGTAGCCGGCGGCTTTTTTGGCGACAATTTCGACTTGTGCGTCTGCGGGAATCCAATCTTCAGGAATGGGGATGCGATCGACCACCTGAATGCCAGAATTGATAATCGCATTGTATTTCATATCGCTCATAGAAACTAAACTGTCAATTCGAGAGATCCCCAACCAGTGCAGCACGTCTGGCATTAGTTCTTGAAACCGCATATCTTGAACTCCCGCAACACATTCAGTGCGAGCAAAATAGGCATCAGCTCGATCGCCCCCTTCCTGCCGTTTTCTGGCATTGTACACCAAAAACTTAGTCACTTCCCCCAAAGCTCTCCCTTCCTTGCGGAAGTAAACAATTACCCCAGAACCGCCGGATTGTGCAGTTTGGATGCAAATTTCAATCCCGTGTACCAAATAAGGGCGGCAAGTGCAGATATCGGAACTGAAGACATCTGAACCGTTGCATTCATCGTGTACCCGTACCGCCAACTGCTTGTCCGGGTCAGAAATATTCGCGACATCGCCAATGATATAAATCGTAGTTCCGCCAATTGGCGGCAAGAAAACGTGCAAGTCGGGCCGCGTCACTAAATCCGAGAACATTCCGCCTGTTTGCTCGAACAGAACACGGCGAAGAACGCTTTCTTGGGCACCGATCCGCCTAGCAATTCCCGGCAAATACCATACCGGGTCGATAGCAATTTTAGTTACTGCTAAATTGCCACCTTCTTTGACTATTTTGCCATCAATCTTTACTCGGTTTTTAGCGATGGCATCTTGCAATTCCGGCATATTAATGTGAGCTTTAGTTACAGCAATTGTCGGTCGAATATCGTATCCCTGCTGTAAAAATGAAGTATAAATTTCGCTGACCAAGCCTCCAAAGGGATCGAGAGAAACAATCAAATTGCGATCGCCCCAACTCGGGTGCGGCCCGATGTGTGCTGCCGGAGACGTGTTGGTAAAATCGGGGCGGTGATCTGCTTGGAGTGCGCCGGAAGCAACTGCTAGCGCGCGATAAACAGAGTAAGAACCCGAATGAGTGCCGATCGCATTCCGGTGAGACGATTTACTGAGGCTGCCAATCACAGGCCCCCGTTTCAGGGGATCGATTTCTCCCCAGTAAATGGGATGAGGTTTTGTGCCAGATCTGTCGGGATGGGATGTTAAAACTATATGCTTGGGTTTTGACACAGTTGTTTTTGGCTTTTGCTATAGATGGTGGCGTTGGTTGTCAGCCGAATCGCAATCTGAAACAGTGATTCATCATACCAACAGTACACACCTCCCTAGTTGAAACAATCGCGCTACACACACAAAACCCTATGTCGGCTTGGGTTTCAGGATAACAGGAGGTTTTCGTTGGATTTGATATAAGTCCAGAGTTCGCTCTTTCCCAGTATAGCCAACACCAAAGACAGCACAACTGCCAAACGTCAATTTTGAAGTTTTAACAGATGCGAAAAAAAAAAGATTTGAGATTTTGAGCCGCCCACGTGCAGTCAATCTCAAATCCCAAATCTCAAATCTCAAATTTCAAATCGAATATTTTTGCTCAAAACGCCTTAATCCAGGCTTTGAGGGTGACAGAATTCCATTAAAATTGCCTCGCCTTCGTCGCGCGAGTCCAATTCCTGCGCCACCCGCTTGAGATAGTTTTTCGACAGCAAGCGGCTGGAAATTTTGTGCGGTATAAACCAGCGATGACGCCACCGCAAACAAAGCGAAAAAGCCACCGCTTCTGGAACAGAATAAGTGGACTGTCGCCGAATTTCCAAACCAGCAACTTCTCCTGCTTTACTCAGAGTTTTGGAAGTGAATTGTATGATGTTGCGGGGGAAATAAGTGCTGTGCCACCGCCAGCCAAGCAGGCGCGCCGATTCGCAGTCAGCGTTCGGTACAGCCACCCAAATATAACCGTTGGGTTTCAGCAATTGCCTCATGCAGTTGAGTGTTCCGGCAGGCGAAGGTGTTGCCATCAAAACGTGGGAACAGGTGATAACATCAAACTTTTCCTCGGTACCGTTTTGTGCGATATATTCTTCCAAAGTGCCTGTAAAAACATCCAGCCCGCAATCGCGGGCCGCCGCCGTAGCCGATACCCCAGGATCGACGCCTTTAACTTCAACTCCCAGCTTTTTGAAGACTTGCAGAAAAGAGCCTCCGCCGCATCCTACGTCCAACAACCGCTTGCCTGCAGGGATAGGAATGTGCCGGTATTCGCCCCGCTGCCTTGCTTCTTCAACTACTCGTTCTTCATCCTCAACGCGAGTGTTGTAGCACAGATAATCTGGCGGATAATATGGAATCAATTCCTCCCATGTAGGTTGGGGATTGAGAAATCCTAGCCCGCAATCGTCACAGCCGAAAAGCGACCATTTCAGCGGTTCTTTAGGAGCATCGGAAGTGCCAGCTTTGTTACGGAAACGGATATTTTTTGAATTACAAACAGGGCAATTTGTCAGTTGTTGCATGGTTCAATTTCAGAATTTGTACAGTTTCTAACAGTTTCTAATGGCAGTTGATTCACCACAATTTATTACCATTAGTTGAGCTGGTAGAGTGCACGCCTGGAAGCCGATCGAAAACTAGGTGTATTTGCAAATTAGTAGTTGTAGATGCTCGGTTTGTAGATGTTCGGTTTGTTGGCGCTCGACCCCCGATCGATCGGTGCTGTAGGATTTTATGTCTAAAGGATTAGACTGAGAAGGTAGCATTTGTTACCAAAAAATACAACCGACGCTCAACAGACAAGGATTGTCGGTAGCGTTTTTGCGGTTGCGCTAAATTCTTAGGAAAATACTAACTCACAAAATTAATGTTGCCAAGTAGATCTAATTATTTACTCAAAAATGGTCGCGTGCCCGCGTCTCTTCTAGAGATGAAATCGATCGCCCCGTCAGTTTCTCATGTCGCCACAACGGGGACTGAGAACAATTTTTGTGCGGTGGATCTGGAAATTGCAGCGGGTACGATCGCTCAAATTATTCCATCAGGTACAGAACATTTATGCCCAATTGCAGATATCCCAATTGTTGATTTGTGCCATGGGTTAGTTTGGCCTTGTTTTAACGAGAAAGGACTCTCCCTCCTCGCTACTTGCCTTATAGCATTTTTGATTTTTGATTTTTGATTCAAGAATTGGGAATGACTTACTGGATAGGGGTTTGGATCGCGGGCAACCGGCGTTGCATTATTTTTAGAAAATGGTATTAATTAGAATTATTTGACCGGGCTTGATATGAGTTCGTGTCCGGTGGATGCGTTATTGTATAATTTCATACCGCTCGGCATGGCGGGTTCGCCAATACCTTTAATTTCCCAACCGCAAGTCGCTCAGTAGGCCCAGGGTTTATAGATACTTTGGATGTGAATGATATATGCAGGCGCCACGCGGCCCGTACAAATATAGCGGTTAATTTAGCCGACACCATTTAAGTGATTAACTGGGCTTGATAAGTTTTGCTCGCCAGCTTTCATTGTCTTGTTGTGTTCGAGGGGGGGGAGGGGGAAAAAGTCCAATGCGGAGAGTATTCTTGCTAGTTTTGATACGGAGAAATATACAATTTCAATGCACAACCGCTGATTAAGCGATGTGAAAACAATCAAAAAAGATTTGAGATTCTGAGCCGCCGACGTGCGGTCAATCTCAAATCTCAAATCGAATATTCTTGCTCAAAACGCCTTAATCCACGCTTTGAGGGTGACAGAATTCCATTAAAATTGCCTCGCCTTCGCCGCGCGAGTCCAATTCCTTCGCCATGCGCTCAACACGTTCGTCAGAAAGGAAGAAGCGACTAACTTTGTGCGGTACAAACCACCGATAGCGCTGCCACAAACAGATAGAGTAACGAAGGGCATCCGGCAAAGAGTAGGTGTAATTGCGCTGAATTGCCAAACCTGCCTTTTCGCCGGCTAGAGCCAATGTTTTTGGAGTGTAACCGATCAGATTGTAAGGATAATCGGTGCTGTGCCAGCGCCAGCCCAGTTGCCGCGCGTATGGGCTGTCCGCGTTCGGTACAGCCACCCAAATGTAACCGTTTGGAGCCAGCAATTGCCTCATGCAATCGAGTGTTTCAGCAGGCAAAGGCGTTGCTCCCAAAACGTGGGAACAGAGTATGACATCAAACTTTTCGTCAGTACCTTTTTCTGCAACGTATTCTTCTACAGTGCCGGTGAAAACATCGACACCGCATTCGCGGGCTGCTGCTGCTGCTGAGGAGCTAGGTTCAATTCCTGCTACCTCAACTCCGAGTTTTTTGAAGACTTGGATAAAGGAACCTCCGCCGCATCCCACGTCTAACAGCCGCTTGCCTACAGGGATAGGAATGTGTCGGTATTCATTGAGTTTTTTGGCTTGTTTTACTACATCTTCTTCGTCTGGTACGTAAGTGTTGTAGCACTGCCAGCCCTCTGGGTAATAATCGCTCAGTTCATCCCATGTCGGGCGGGGATTTACGAATACTAAGCCACAATCTTCGCATCCGTAAACTGACCATTTAGGAGCCTCTTTTGGTTGGCGGGCTGTCCCCGCTGTGTACCGGAAGCTGATTTTTTGGGATCTGCAAACTGGGCAATTTGTAAATTTTTGCATGGTTGAGTTTCAGAATTTGTACAGTTTCTAGCAGTTTCTAATGGCTGTGGAGCAACCACCATTTTTTACCATTAGCTGGGCTGGTAGAGTGCACCCCTGCAAGCCGAGCGAGTAATATTTTTCTTGACACAGCCGTCTTTGTAGATACTCGGCTTGTTTGCGGTTGACCCCGATCGATCGGTGCTGTACGATTTTATGTCTCAAGGGTTAGACTGAGAAGGTAGCATTTGTTACCAAAAAATACAACCGACGCTCAACAGACAAGGATTGTCGGTAGCGTTTTTGCGGTTGCGCTAAATTCTTAGGAAAATACTAACTCACAAAATTAATGTTGCCAAGTAGATCTAATTATTTACTCAAAAATGGTCGCGTGCCCGCGTCTCTTCTAGAGATGAAATCGATCGCCCCGTCAGTTTCTCATGTCGCCACAACGGGGACTGAGAACAATTTTTGTGCGGTGGATCTGGAAATTGCAGCGGGTACGATCGCTCAAATTATTCCATCAGGTACAGAACATTTATGCCCAATTGCAGATATCCCAATTGTTGATTTGTGCCATGGGTTAGTTTGGCCTTGTTTTGTGGATATGCACACCCATTTAGACAAAGGCCACATTTGGGAACGATCGCCCAATCCCGATGGAACTTTTGCCAGCGCGATCGACACAGTACGCGCTGATGCCGAAAAAAACTGGAATGCAGAAGATGTTTACCGGCGGATGGAGTTTGGCCTCAAGTGCAGCTACGCCCACGGAACCAAGGCCATCCGCACTCACATCGACAGCGCGGGCGAACAGGGAACCGTTAGTTTGGGAGTATTTGAAGCGCTGCAAGCCGAATGGGGCGATCGGCTGATCTTGCAAGCAGTTTCCCTGGTTTCCCTCGACTATTTCCTGACACCAGCGGGCGAAAAATTAGCCGATCGCATTGCCCAAATCGGCGGCATTCTCGGCGGCGTCGCCTATATGAATCCCGACTTAGACAAACAACTCGATCGAGTTTTTGCCTTAGCCAAAGAACGAAATTTAAACCTCGACTTCCACACCGACGAAAACGACGATCCAGAATCAGTAACATTGCGGGAAGTCGCAAAAACTGCCATCCGCCATGAATTTTCAGGTCAAATCATCTGCGGACACTGCTGTAGTTTAGCCCGACAACCGTCAGATTTAGTAACAGAAATTCTGGAATTAGTCAAGGAAGCAAATATTGGCATTGTCAGCTTGCCGATGTGCAACCTTTACCTGCAAGACCGAGACTCTCAGCATACACCGCGCTGGCGGGGAGTGACGCTGCTGCACGAACTCAAAGCAGCCGGAATTCCCGTTGCAGTTGCTAGCGACAATTGTCGCGATCCGTTTTACGGATTTGGCGACCATGATGTTTTGGAAGTTTTTAATATGGCAGTCCGCATCGCTCATTTAGATAGGCCTTATGGAGACTGGCCCTGTGCAGTGACAAAGACTCCAGCAGATTTAATTGGATTGCCGAATTTAGGACGAATTGCAGTTGGTTTACCAGCAGATTTGATTTTGTTTAAGGCGCGGAATTTCAGCGAATTGTTATCTAGATCGCAGGGCGATCGCACAGTTTTGCGGCAGGGCATTAAAATTGATACAACTTTGCCCGATTACCGCGAACTAGACGACTTGTTAGCAATTTAAATCAATTCCGGTTGGACTCAGACATGATAGAGGAGACGGCATTGCCGTGTCCCTACCCCAAAATAATATTGTAGGGAAACGGCACTGCCGTCTCCTATCCGGTTGGACTCAGACATGATAGAGGACACGGCAATGCCGTGTCCCTACCCCAAAATAATATTGTAGGGAAACGGCACTGCCGTGTCCCTACCCCAAAATAATATTGTAGGGAAACGGCACTGCCGTCTCCTGATTTCCGGTAATATTAATTCCGATGCCAACGGATTTGATATTAGATAAAATACACAACACGCACCATAGATTATCAACCAACTTCTCTTCTCTTTTTTTCCTTCGCGTCCTACCCTACTCTTCGGGAACCCTGCGGGGAACGGGTACGGCTTCGCCGATCGCACCTCGAAGCGGTTCGTTTAAAAAGATATCTTTCAACAAGCATTTAGCATTGCTATCTTGTCAATTGACAACAGAATTGATATAAATATAAAACAGATTCAATCGAGGACGTTTTAAGTGAAAGCAGTTATTTTATTGTCGGGAGGGCTGGATTCCTCAACTGTTTTGTATCAAGCCAAAGCCGACGGCTGCGAGTGTTACGCTATTTCCTTTGACTACCAGCAAAGACATCGGCGGGAGTTGGAATCAGCAAGGGCGATCGCACTTTCGGCCGCTGTTAAGGCACATCAGATAGTAAACTTTGACTTAACACTGTGGGGCGGTTCCGCTTTGACGGATAATCAGATGGAATTGCCGATCGATCGCACTCTGGGAGAAATGTCTCAAAACATCCCCAGTACCTACGTTCCAGCTAGAAATACAATCTTTCTCAGCTTTGCCCTCGCCTACGCAGAAACTCTAGAAGCCGATCGCGTTTACATCGGTGTCAACGCTTTAGATTATTCCGGATATCCCGACTGTCGCCTCGATTACATCCAAGCGATGCAGGAAGTATTTCGGTTAGGAACAAAGCAGGGAAGAGAAGGAGAAGCTATTAATATTGTAACACCTTTGATCGAACTTAAAAAAACCGAAATTATTGAATTGGGCAACAAATTAGGAGTGCCTTGGGAGCAAACTTGGTCTTGCTATGCAGGCGGCGAAACTGCGTGCGGCGTTTGCGATTCTTGTCGGCTGCGGTTGGCTGCTTTTGAGGAATTGGGATTGAAAGATCCGGTGTCTTACGCTTAAACATGACTTACGCACGGGTAGTCAGAAACCGGGTTTTTTCGAGTCTCTTCGCTTCGCCCGCCGCAACGTTAAAAAACCCGGTTTCTCAGCATCGCAGCGGGTGGTCAGAAACCGGGTTTTTTCGCAAGAATATATTACAGATGGCAGAATCAGAAACCGGGTTTTTTCGAGTCTCTTCGCTTCGCCCGCCACAACGGTAAAAAACCCGGTTTCTCAGCATCGCAGCGGGTGGTCAGAAACCGGGTTTTTTCGCAAGAATATGTTACAGATGGCAGAAGCTGCCAAAAACCCGGTTTCTTGGGTTTTGATGCGTAAGTCCTGCATGACTAAAATTTTTAAAATTGATTCTTAGTTAGTTTGGAATCATCCGAGTGCTTATTTACCTTTCGGCTCATCCTCAACTTCCGGTTGACGTAGGTCTTCCTGTTCAAACTTAATTTCATTTTGCAGCGAATTCAATGGAACTAAAAGCATATCAGCTATTTGCGATTGCCCTGTAGCCCTGTAGATATCTATCGCTTTCTGAAAATCTTCAACTCCCCCCTGTTTTTCTCCAATTACATATCGAATACGAGCACGGGTAATATAAGCTTCTACAAAGTCAGGATTGAGATTAATTGCTTGAGTTAAAGCTTCAACTGCTTCCTTGTACAACCTTCTGCGACCGAGGTCGAACCCTTGTTTATAAAGTTCTTGAGCTTTCATAGCATTCCTTAATTTATGCTGTTCATCGCGCTTACATAAAGGATCGAGTCTATTAACTTGACCTGATGAATCAAGTATAAAGCATCCTGGTTTTTCCTGAGCACTCGCTACAGTCTGAAAAAGAGGTAGAGACGCAATAATGACAGAAGAAAAAGCAGAAATTAAGTAGGAGTATTTCAGCATTACTGGTACTGTTTAAATATTAATTACAGCAGATTCCACGTTTATAAAGTACAACCGAGAGCGAGCAATCCCCGTAGGGACACGGCATTGCCGTGTCCCTACACTTTATAAACCTGGAATGCGTTATATGTAGATACATAGCAGCTCTGTCTGGTTCCAAATGTGACATTGATTATGGCAATAGGTGATTTAGATCGCTTACAGTGAAATGACTCGGCTCCTAATATCCTATAAAAACGCTCTGCCATAAATTTCGCAAGCATCATGTTGTAAGTATCATTGGAGCTTCAGCTATGAACTACTTTTAAAAGACCGCATTATTTATCGGGGTAGCAACTGCTATTAATGGGCTTACTTTTGCAGCTCAGGCTCAGTTCTGTGCAGACCCTTCTCATACAGCAGCAACCAAAGCTAGACTCGATCAACTTGCCAATAGTCAAAATATAGACATTGGTGAAGTTGGAAAAGCTTATGAAAACTTTGCACTAGCTACCATCAGACCAGGTACTCCAATTCCAGAGAATTTCAAGTTATTTCCTTCACCCGCAAGGGCAGCAGCCACGGGTGGTGCTATCCGAAATGTAGAACCTGATGGAGTTCTTCCACTTGTGTTCGTAAACTTTCCAGCAGGCCCAACTGAAACATATCCTGATAGCGTTTTCTATGAGGCCAAGGCACTGCAAGGAGGTCTTCTCCCCCCTAGTTACCAAGATTATCAAATTCTCGGTTTCATTGATGCGCTCAGTAACAGCCCTGCCAAGACAGCAGGCAAAATACCAGCAATCATTTTTCTCACTAGCGCCGATATCAAGCAGATTAGTAATGCTACAATAGCACAAGCTACAGTGAGAGGTGTAGCTGTCTGGCACGCTATAGGTTGTGAAATTCCCGGCAGCTTTAATCAGCTCCAACTAGGTGAAGCATCCCTGAAAAATTCCGAAGTCTACTTGATCCAGCTAACGCTTCCAGAAGCAATAGGCCCTGGAATCCCCGGAAGGCTTTTCATTAATTAAAGGTTAATTATCTACTCATTCATAGTTTACTTAATGGTAAAAGATATGTCTATTGAAGAGCGCCGAGGTATTGAAACAATTGACAGAAACCAAAATCTACTTCTCGTTCGCGCTCCTATTGAGTCAGTAGCCCAAAAGCTTAGTAGAGCCAGACGTGCGGATGTTTGGGAACGGGATATCTACGATCGCGAAATCGAAATTACCGCCGAAAGCTATATTGTTTTTCAGTTCAGAGGACACCCTTGGACGCTCGTTGAACAAGTGAAATATCAGCCCGGTGCCCTTGTATTTGGAGAAGGGGATGCTATCACCCTTTCTAACTTCCTATCCACTCGCGCCATCTACTACAAATGCAGCGACACTTGCGGTTATATAGGTTATAACTGCTACGACGGAGGTGCATTTGCAGAGATGCTGTACTTTGAAGCAGAAATGAGTCTCCTATTCCTCTCTGATTTTCGCGATCTTAAAGCTGAGGATATTGACAGTGCTTTTAGATTTACTGACGCTTTTATGCGGGAGCAAGATATCTATATACCCTTGGTACATTACGAAAATGTGAAGGTTGGCGATCGCATTAATTTGCGCCCCAAAGGCCCAACCTTAGATGATTTAGTACGCAGCGACTTCGAGCGAGTAGATTATATAGGTATTCGCTAAAATATGCTCAACTAGAAAATTTCGCCGCACCTCTCAACCCGCTATTCGAGCGCCCTTTCCCCACAACTTCCTCATCGGCTGCTGCAATTTCATCTAAAGCTCGATCGCCCGCCGCCCCTTCCAACAAGTGAATTTGAAGTTGATCCAACCGCGGCCCGCACACAGAAACAACCGTAAGTTCCACATTTTCGCCGCGCCAAACTTCCCCCACATCCGGCATTCTTTGCAACTGATAGTTCAGAAAACCTCCGATTGTCTGATATTCGTCAGTTACTGGCAAATCCAAATTCAATATTTGATTCACATCATCTAAATTTAACTGCGCTTGCACCAAAAAAGTGCGATCGTCCAATACTTGCAAAGCAATTTCTTTACTGTCGGGCGACTCGTAGCTGCGGCCGATAATTTCGGCAATCAAATCCCTCAGCGTCACTAACCCGGAAATGCCGCCAAATTCATCGACAACGATCGCAATTTCTTCCGACGAACTCTGCATCAAAGGCAGCAGTTCCCCCAGCAGCATCATCTCCGGTACAAACCTCACCGAACGCATCCAAGGTAAAATTGGCGTGTCGGGAGATAGCAAACCTTCAGCTAGGGGTTTCGCAAGCTGTTTGAAGCCAATAATGCCGATAATGTCGTCTAAAGAATCTCCCGTCACCGGATAGCGGGAATGGTTAGAAATTGCCATTTCGTCGAGCAAGGTTTGAAAGGTGGCCGTCTTCGGAAGTGCGACAATGCTAGGTCTGGGTACCATTACTTCTTCTACCCAAACTTCGCCAAATTCAAACACGTTGTTGAGCAATTCTCGCTCTTCTGCTTCCAGGCCGCTTGATTCGCTGGAAGTAGCTATAATTAATTGCAGTTCTTCGGGAGTAACCGGTCGGTGCCTTAGGTCGTATTCGATGCCTGCAAACCGCAAGAGCGATCGAGTGGATTGATTGAGAAACGACACAAAGGGATTGAACAAACGGGCAATCAATAAACTCGGAGGCCCTAAACTTCTGGCTAGCTGTTCGGAATACAGTAACGCTACAGATTTGGGAAAAAGTTCGCCGAGTACGATTTGCAGGTAAGCTAGCAACAAAAAAGTTACTATTGATATGCTAAAAGAATGGGCGATCGCCGACTTGATGTAAGTTGGCAGCGGCAAATAGCCGATAGACATTCGGACTAACACGGCGATCGTACTTTCCCCAATCCAGCCGAGAGCTAAACTAGAAAGAGTGATGCCCAACTGCATTGTCGAAAGCAAGCGCTCGATACTTTGCTGCAAAGATTGAACAGTTAGAGCTGCAACATCGCCAGCATCCACTAACTGATTGATGCGCGAGCGGCGTACCGTCACCATCGAAAACTCAGCCGCCACAAAAAAAGCATTGATCGCAATCAGCAACAGCACTGACAGCAACCGCGACAGCAGCTCTGTCCAAGTCATCGCGGGTAAATCAGATATCTCCTGCACTCTCGCCCCTAAAAGTGACACAACGCTCCCTAGAACAACTTTCTCGATCGAACCTGAGAATCCCTCTGGAGGTTTTGCTCCTTTTGTTTTACTTCGCCACTGGAATGCCAGATATTTGCAACTGAAGTTTTTGACCTGGATAATCTGTCAGCGTCAGCGAAACTTCCTTAGCATTTTCCAGCAAAGCTGTGGGAATACTCACCGTACCGTAATACACCTGCCCGTTGGGGGGCAGTTCCGCCGGCAAATCCTCGGCTGTCGCGCTCAGGGCCCGGCCGCGATCGTCAGTGACGTTCAAGAAACTGTAGAGAAACCTCACAGCTTGGGAGCCTTCGTTTTTCATGCTCACGTCTAGCAGCATGGAGTTGCTGCGCTGACTGGCCGCGCTCACTTCCAAAGTTATTCCCCCGTCGCGACTGTTCAGGGGAAACTTGGCGCTAGCATTTTGTGCGCCCGTTTTTTTGGCTGTGGCTGGTTTAGAGCTTGCCTTGTCTGTTTTAGTATTTGCCCCGGCCGTTGTTTTTTCTGGATCGCGACCTTCTACCCGCGCTTTGACGGTTTTGAGAATGTCTTTTTCTTTCAAAATGCTCACTTGGTCTTTGCTAGCCACAGTTCCCTGCTTGCCGCTGCCAGCATTGTTGCTGGGGCGAATATCGGGTTGAGTCGTTCCTTTCAAGGCTTCGCGACCTATAGTAAATCCCCAAACAGAACTCGTCACGCCTGCTCCAAACATCAGAGCCAGGAGAACTAGAGTCAGCACTACCGTCGAATTCACTGCCATTGCCTATAATTTTATGCCGAGTCCTAGAAACTGCTTTGTCCGGTCGATCGGCTTGCCTGAGAGTGGCTAACAGGCGATCGGGGACTCAGCAGATCTAAAGATTTTGATTTTTGTTCTCTAGTTCTAGCACGGACTGAGAAATTATGTTATAATTCATTTTCAGTTAGGTCGAACAAATCGACTTAACGGCAGTTGGCCGAGCGGTTTAGGCAGCGAACTCATAATTCGCCCCAGGCAGGTTCAACTCCTGCACTGCCGATTTTTAATAACTTAGGACGCTCCGCGCGCGAAAAACCCCGTTTCTTCCTAGAGGCTTGCTTACCCAAAAGCCCCTATTCTGGTAGAAACCGGGTTTTTTACGTTGTCAGCCGGCGGAAACGAAGTATTTTGCTAAGTGATGGACGCAAAAAGTGGTTTGACGCGCTACTTACAGCGCACCCTACTTAGTTTATTTAGCTGGACTTTGTTTAACAGTCATTTGTGCCCAATCTAAAATCTAAAATCTAAAATCTAAAATCGTATTATCCCTTAATTAACTCCACTCCGTCGCGCCCGTCGAGCTCTTGAACGTAAACCTTAACTTGTTCTTCCTTTGCAGTCGGCAACTTTTTACCCGTAAAATCCGGCTGAATCGGTACTTCTCGGTGGCCTCTATCGACTAATACCGCCAACCAAATTTTCTCCGGCCGGCCGTAATCGTTTACCGCATTCAAAGCCGCTCGAGTCGTTCTGCCTTTATATATAACGTCATCTACCAACACCACAGTTTTGCCCGTCAAATCGAAAGGAATTTCTGTTTTAGCAGGTGTCCGCATCGCAACTCGATCCAAGTCATCTCGGTAAAAGGTAATATCCAAAGCGCCCACGGGTACTTTGACTTGTTCGAGAACTTCAATCTGATCGGCCAAAATTTGAGCTAAAGGCACTCCTCTACTATGAATGCCCAACAGCACTAACTCCGAGGGATTCCCTGATTTTTCGACAATCTGGGAAGCGACGCGGGTGAGAGTGCGCCTCACTTCATCAGGGGATAAAATTTCGATAATTTTAGTCATGGGTTGCTGCGAGCTAATTGTTGGCTGTTGGCGAATCGAACAATTTTAGATTTTAGATTTTAGATTTTAGATTTTAGACTGACTTGACAAATGAGGGCTCTTGCATTCATTCGCTCTCCATCGCAAATTATCTGCGTTTATCTGTGTTTATCTGCCATTATCTGCGGTTTATGTATCAATCAAAGATTTGTGCAATTGCTCGTCTATGAATCTGGGAGTGGAACGATTTGGGATTTGAGCTTTGAGATTTTAGATTGACTTGATAGATGAATCTGGGGGTGGGAACTACTAACGTCAAAACTTTTTTGGCTCTCCCAGACTCGTGTTGAGAGCTTGTATCTGTGGTCGGGTGCAGTCAGCAGTTAGCGGCTCAAACATAATAAGGTATAAACAAGCAATGATAGTCCCAACCAAATCAGAAAGCAATACCGAGTTAATTGCAATGCTTGGCAAATTAGCGGCGCTGCGATCGGGTGAACCGGCTCGCCTAACAGGGGTTTGTGTTTGAGAACTCCGCGATAGGAATTGGTACCTCCTAGTTGCACTCCCAAGATGGCCGCGTAAACGCACTCGCTCCAACCGGAATTGGGACTGGCATCTTTAACAGCATCTCTCTGACAAATCTGCCAAATGTAAATCGGTTTGCCAGATATAAGGGCTAAAGTAATCACTGTTAGCCGGCAAGGAATCCACGTCAGCACGTCTTCTAGTTTGGCGCTAAACCATCCTAAATCTGTGTATGGCGCTTCTTTGTAGCCGATCGTAGAATCTAATGTGCTGGCTGCTTTGTAAGCGATCGCCAAGGGGACTATAGCACTCGCCCACATCGAGTTAGGATCGATCGGCGAACCGGTAACACTTAATAATAGATGCGGCAGAGCGAACCCAAGTAACGCATAAAATAGCGGTGCTGTCACGCCATCGACTGCATTCTCTGTTACAGTTTCTAACAATGCTCGCAGAATTTCTGGCTCGGATAAGTTTTCGGTATCCCGGCCGACGTAAAGGCTCAACCTTTCTCGCGCCTTGACTA
Organism: Microcoleus sp. BROC3; assembly: GCF_036702515.1. Lineage (NCBI taxonomy): Bacteria > Bacillati > Cyanobacteriota > Cyanophyceae > Oscillatoriales > Microcoleaceae > Microcoleus > Microcoleus sp. BROC3. The sequence continues at coordinate 70,746 of NZ_JAUBTQ010000033.1, read as the reverse complement.
AATCTCCAACATTTAAAGGTGCTAGCACATCCTCTGCTGCCGCCCTCAAACTGCGACCTGCAAAACAGCTTGCCAGCAAAATGGTCTGTAGGGCAATACCTAAAATAGGATGCACCCAACTAGCAGCTTGGACGATCGACCAACTGACAGTATAACTGCCTACAATCAGCCCGATCGCTAGTATTGTACCAGCACATCGTAGCTGCAGTTTGTGCCGGTCGCCAGCGGGACGATCCGCTGCTTCAGGCATTTTACCTGCGGGATTATTCCATAGATTAAAGACAAGTCGAGTATAGCGGTCGATCGCCCAACCCATCGCCTGCACGGGATGCGGCCAACCCCAAGGATCGCCGATCGAATAATCCAACACCGCAGCTAAAATCAAAACAGGAAATTCATCCGGCATCATTATATATTGTGTCAAACTTGATAGTCCATCAATCGATTTTAGATTTTAGATTTTAGATTTTAGATTAAAGAATTGAAGAAAGCGACCCCACCGATCGAGCCGGGGACTTGCGATGGGGAGCGAGGAGGTTGTTTCTCGCTCCACGGATGAATCCGGGGGCCCGAACTATCTTCCTTGATTGTCAGAGCAGGAGCGATCGCCCCAGAGAGCAGCTTTTAACTCCTGCTACCATTGCGGACTTTGATTTTTTGAGGGGCGATTTTATAGTAGAAGGAAGAAGGAAGAAGCAATAAAGGCAAGGGTTTGAGCAATTCAAAACCTCATCGTCATCAGGCGTGGTTGCTATAAATGCTGAGATTACTTTAGTCGCGGAGCAAGTGTACGTTCTGCTCCCAATTAACACCGTCAAAGGGTAGCATCTGAAAGTGTTCGATGGCATCTGAGTCAAGACAGCGGACGTTGACATCGAAATGATCGGGATGCGATCGGGGGCGATAGAACGAGTGAATGCCGCAAATTCGGCAGAAAGTATGTTGAGCAGTTCCTGTATTAAATGTATAGGTTGTCAAAACATCTTCGCCGCTGAGCAAGGTAAAACGTTCCGGCGGGACAATGAGGTGCAAAAATCCTTTCTTTTTACAGATAGAGCAGTTGCAATCCGATGCTTCGTGTTGGTCAACGGCGACACGGAAGCGGACAGCTCCGCAGCGTGTGCCGCCAAAGTAGGTAACAAGTGTTGCGTCCATGTGTGATTGCTGGCGATCGCATGAATGAACTTACCATTTAAATGATAAAGCTAGTTTCTTCCCCAAGAGCCGCTTGCCAACTGCGGACATCATAGTATAAGTCTTCGAGGGAAATACTGTACAGCGCTTCGGCAAGTTTTTTGTGCAATCGGTTCCACAAACTGAATGTTACCCAGTCCTCTGCTTGCGTCGCGTCGGGAAAATGTCGAGGTAAAGGTTCAATAGTTTCACCTACAGCCTCTAAGATTTGTCCTAAAGAGATTTGAGCGGGCATGCGGGCTAATTGATATCCTCCTTGGGAACCCCGAACAGATTGGACTAAACCGGCTCGTCGCATTTCAATCAGCAATTTTTCTAGATACGGAGCAGGTAACTCCTGTCGCTTCGCTATCGATTTCACCGATGTCGGGCCGTAGCGAGGTTGCAAACTTAGATCCAGTAATGCTTTGACACTGTAGTGTCCGCGTGTGGTTAACTTCATGGGATTTTAAGAGCGGGGCAAATATTCAGCTAGCTGATAGCTGATAGCTTATGCTACCGAGTTTAGAGATTGCTCGCACCGGCTGCAGCTACTCCTCAAGAAAGACTGCAGGTTGTTAAAAATATTTAGATAATAGTGGTTAACAATTGAGCCGATCGGTGTAATATGGTTTTACGACCAGCTATAAAGCTAAAGTTTCTTGGTCAAACCAAAAACCAACCGAGAAAAAATCCGTACACCAGTTGAATATTTCAGGACTCAGTAAATGGCTAAAAAGAAAAATATCGAACCCCTTGAAGGCGAAGATCTGATCAAAAAGGTCAAAGACCTAGAGAACCTTACCAAGGAAGAAAAAGCTAGAGCCTGTGGCTACTACACCGTTACCAAGAACGGCGTAGAACGGGTCAACATGATGAAATTCCTGAATGCGCTGATTGATGCAGAAGGCATTCAGCTAGACGGGAAGCAAAACGGCAATGGACGCGGCGGACGCTCTGCCAGCTATCGGATTAGCGTTCAATCTAACGGCAACTTACTGATTGGAGCTGCCTACACCAAACAGATGGAACTCCAGCCTGGAGATGAATTTGAAATCTCTCTGGGACGCAAGCACATTCACCTGCGCCAAATCGATCGAGAAGAAGAAGTAGCCTAGGCCTTTACCACTTGCATTGACTTCTTGCTTGAACTTGTTGCTTGAACTGGTTGGTTTGACTTCAAGCATTGACTGCAAGCAGAGAGTTGGCTCTGAAATCTTTCTGTGAGCCTAAAACAGTATGGCTTCTATAGATGGCAATGGCTCGACAAAAGCCACTGCCACCACTTTATATTTTCCGAGAATACCTATTCTCGCCCCTCGCTATATCCGTTTGGACAAGCGGGGGATTTTCCGCGTAGCTGTTAAAGAGAAGTTCGGCAACGGATGGTGTACCGGATGTAACGGATGTAATGCATGGATGTTCACCAAGGGATTGTATAGCGGATTTAACGGATGAATGTTGAGTTTCGATGGTCGAGGTTCCAGGCAAGAAGCAGGTTACGTTGAGCTACGAAACCGAACAAAGCAAGAAAATGGCGGAGGTATTCTCAGCCAAGAGTGCGTAATACCAGTTAAAAAAAAATGCAACTGTCGGCAAGCTCCAAAGCACGAGCTTCCTCATTCATCCCCAATTATTTAATCTAAAATCTAAAATCTAAAATTGTATAATTCTTGTGCTTGCTGCTGATTTGTGTCTGTGTGGGAGGGGTTTTGAGGACAAGGAAACACCTCGATCGCCCCTAAGTGAAATTACAGGCTGGAACAGTTAAAGTGTTAGGGAGCAATTAGTCACCTACCTATGCCGTTGCCGGGATTGGCGAGCAAAACTTCTCAACACCAAACAGAAATCCTCCTGCGTCGCCTTCTAGTAGCCTCTTTTGTCCTGCAAATCGTCGCAGCAGTTGGGATTGTCGGGTATCTGTCTTTTCGCAACGGAGAAAGAGCAGTCCAAGAGCTCGCCCAGAAATTGATCGCGGAGACGGGGAAGAGAGTTGAAGAAAAGCTGACTTCTTTTCTCGAACCTATCCACTGGGTAAATCAACTTAATGCTGAAGCGATCGACCGTGCTGAATTAAACTTACAGTTAGAAAGGCTCCAGCCTCGGGGAGACAAGTTCCTCTGGCAGCAAATGCGATCGTTTAAAAGCATTGAGTGGATTTCCCTCGGTGCTGAAAAATCAGGAGAATTTCTCGGCATTTGGCGCAACCCTCACGACAACAGCTTGCAAATTGTCGCAGCTAACGAGTCTACCAACTCTCAGCAAATTTACTTCGCTACAGACAAAAGAGGCACTCGCACGGCCAAATTAAACGCAGAAGCGGGAACCTGCGATGCCCGCCTGCGCCCCTGGTACAAAGAAGCTGTCGCAGGTAACAAACCTATTTGGACGAGCATTTATCCGGGTTTTAATCCCGGGACTGTTTTTATTGCTGCCAGCCAACCGATTCGCGATCGAAATGGTAAATTGCTGGGAGTTAGTGCCGTAGACTTTTCGCTCTCGGAGCTTCAACACTATCTCCATCGCATCAAGCTTAGCAAAACGGGACAAATTTTCGCGATCGAACGATCGCGCTTGCTGGTTGCCAGTTAGACTCAAGAATCACCCTTTAGAAAGATGTCGGGAAAGCAGCAAGCGCTATTAACTGAATATTTTAGAGAGCCAAACTCCCGTCCTTCGCACCGCAACCGAGTATTTGTACGATCGCTTCGGGGGCTGTGGCGAGATTAAGCAGCAGCAGCAACTGAAATTTAGCCGAGACGGGCAAGAATATTTTGTGGAAGTGCTGCTGTTTTGGGATAGTTACGGTTAAACTGGCTGATGGCGATCGCAGTTTCCGCATCCGATTTCATCGCGGAAATTAACACAAATACCCGCCCTAGAATTTTAGTTTGTGTGGCGGCGCTGCTGCTATCGACAATTGCCGGATTGCTGACAGCTAGGTGGGTAACGCTACCGCTGCGGCTCAACGAAGCAGGTAAAGATATCGCCCCCAGAAAGTTCGATCGCGCTTTTGCTGTCAGTAGGCTCGATCGAGTCGGCGAATTAGCGCAGTCTTTCAACGAGATGGCACCTCAACTGAAAAAGTTTTTTCCAGCTTTGGCAGAAAGTGAAGCAAAATTTGCCCAACTGGTAGAAAATTTGCCGGTGGGAGTATCCGCGATGATTCCGGGCGGCGCATTTATTTTCATGAATGCGGCGGGAGAGCAAATAGTGGGTAGGGGATAAATGCCCGATGCTAGCGCCGAAGAGCTACCACAAGCCGATCGAACTTATATAAATTAGCGAACACTGTTCCCGGAGAAGTTTGCATAAGCTAATCCGCATTTAAATTGCATGGTAAAAGAAACTTTCACTCTTGTGGGGAGTAGGGGTTGGGCAAGAAATCCCGCCCTCAACATACAACAATTTAAATGCAGTACAGCTTACCCTATAAACTTGCTGTCGGGTGCGCAAGGCGCAACTAATGACTAATGACTAATGACTGATGAATGATGACTAATCTTTATCTTTTCTGAGTTGTTTGTGTTGAGAAAAAACTCGACAGTTATTGAGGTCAATAAACAACTGTTCTTCTTCATGCTTGTCTGACATATTCACTAAATTATACTGAACATTTTCTCCATAAATCGTTAGAGCAATTTGGCTAACTTCTAAAAAATTAATCAGCCACTGACATTCAGTATCCGAGTTATCTTGATAGTATTGAATTAATCGAGCACAACAAAGTTCAAAGTAGGTTCGGGAATGCGGTGAAATCAAAATTATTTTGAGAATTATAATTGCTAGTGTTAAAGGACTTAGTTGACTGGCGAACATTATAAATAAGGCTGTTGGTTCCCCGGAATTTTCCACAGTCAAACATTTGATTAGATAATTGCAAGTTCTGAGATGCAGGCCGCTCTTCAAAATTTCTCCGTTATTTTCGGGATGAAAAATCTCTAAAATATTAATTATTTGTGATTGGTAAATATCAGTACGAAAAAAATTACCTTGGTAATCAAATAAATACTTAATCAGATATTCCTTAAACTGCTTGTAGGTAATATTTTGACTCTGACTAAGAAAAATATTTGCTAAGCTGCGATAGCTGAAGGCTCCTCGATTGACTAAAATTAGTTTGATTAAACGCAGGGCTTCATCTCCTAAAAGTGTGGGATTATGATAGTTTTTTAATTGGGATGCGGCAGACTGAGAGCGAGAGGTATACATTGCTAGGTCAAACTTGTACTTTTCTTTGAGCTGCTGCGACAATAGTCTGGCAGTTTGGCGTTCTTCGGGGGCGTTGTTAGCATCTAGATATTGAGCGGCTAGCAAATAAGGCTGATAGCGAGAAGTCCAGTGATTTTGTAGCGGCTGGTAGTCCGCGTACTTTAATACAAATAACTTGAGGTCTTCATAGTCTTTGCTGCTGAGAAAATTGGTCAGCCACACTCTCAGTATTTTGAGACAATTGTCCGGGTGGGGTTCGCTAAAGGTTCTCTCGCTAATAATTTTAATTAAGTCGCGTGCAAGTTGGTATTGTCTCTGAGTGATCCAGTTATTTAATAAGATGTAACAGCAGCGTTTAAATAAGTTGTTAAATTCTAGTTGACTGTCAAATTCAATTATTGTTTGTAAAGCTTGAATGAATTTGGGGTTTGCTGGAGCAATCAGGTGGATAAATATTTTTTTAAATTGCTGCAAAACTACTTCGGCTGTCGAGTTTTTGATGTGATATATAAAAAATTTGTAAATGATATCTTGAGATGCTGAAACAGTCAGCTCAGAATTGTTTAATTGAGCGGTTGGTTGAGGCGCGAGCGCGTCGGGCAATATATGGTTTGTGAGAGCAGGCAGAACTTTTGACTCTGTGGTTTCGGATTGAGAGGAAAAGTGCTGAGATGGCATAGCGTCCTCGCTCAGATAATCGATCAACTATTATAGTTACGATCCTTGCTTTTTAGCTAATAATTTAGTGTTTGACTTGACTTTTGTCCAGCTACAGTTAACCCCCCCCCGATCGCCCTTTTGGTAAGGAGAAATCGAGGGGGTTAACTATTATTTGTCAAGTATCTGAGGATATCAAGCAGGGTTCGCTTCGGCTCGTCTTTGTAGCAGGCGGGCAATTTCAGCTTTTTCTACAAGTCCGACGAGGACACCGTTTTCGCGAATGACGGGGAGTTCTTGTACTTTTAGCTGTTCCAGAAGGGTGACGACTTCGAGGAGGGATAATTCTGGTTTGACGGTGGTGGAAAATTCGATCGGCTTCAGGAGTTCTTTCACTAAAACTTGGGGCCAAGTTCCGGTAGGAATGGTTTTGAGGTCGTCAAGGTCGATCGCCCCTACCAATTGTCCGGCATCATCTGTTGCCAGGAACCGACGCCAGGTATGAGCGCTACCGATAACGTAATTGTTGGCAAATTCTCTGAGAGACAAGTCTTGGGAGACGATCGGACTTTCGGGAGTCACAGCATCTGCGGCTGTCAGGCCTGCCAGTTGATTTTGGACTGTGGCATATTGGGCAGATTGACCGGCATTTTGCAGTAAGAACCAACCGATTACTAGATTCCAAATATTGCCGAATATGCCTGTAGCAATGGCAATCCAACCAATTATTTGACCGACGCGGCTAGCAAAAATTACACCTTTGTAAGGGTTGCCAGTAATCTTCCAGACGATCGCTTTGAGGATGTTGCCGCCGTCGAGGGGCAAACCGGGAATTAAGTTAAATAAGGCTAGAACTAAGTTGATGGAAGCTAAAAGTCCGACGATGGCCGCGGCGGGGCCTGTGAGACCAGCACCGATGCCTATTGCTGTTAACAAACCGGATAAAAATAAGCTCACCAACGGGCCTGCAATTGCTACCCAAAATGCTTCGGCTGGGGTTTTGGATTCTCTTTCTAAATTAGCCAGTCCGCCAAACAGAAATAGCGAAATCGATTTCACGCCAATTCCCTGTTTAATGGCTACCCAACTGTGTCCTAATTCGTGGGCTAAGACGGAAGCAAATAACAGTAACGCTGTGAATAATCCCAGCATCCAGGGCGCTACGGGGCCCAATGTGGGAAACAGGGCAGCTAATGCGCCGCCGTACTGCCAGGTTACTAAACCCAGAACTAAAAACCAAGATGCGTTGACAAAGAAGGGAATCCCAAACAGGTTGCCGACGCGAAATGTACCGTTCATAATGGCTACCTCTGATTTTACGAATGAGAGGTTTTTCTCTCTGTCTCCTTATCGTAACGAAAGGTAACGGCGATGTTAATGCTTCAATTAGGGTGTTATCCGTCTGTGGAGGTTCGGTTTGCGGAATAATTACCGCCGGCTGCGGTTGGGGCCGCCAGGGGTTAAAAATCCCTATCTCAAAACGGAAGTTGTCGCTATGAGGCTTGAGGAGGATATTTGTTTTAGTTTTCTGTTTTAATTTTCAATGGGTTTTAACTCACATCTTGCACCTCTGTCATGAACAGGCAAGATGCCTGTTCCACAAAAATTAAATTTTATTGTGGGGTGGGCTTCTAGCCCGCCCATAAAAGCCTGATTGAGAATGGTGCAACCTATGAGTTTCAAGCAGATTTAGCTATAATGACTTACCCTAAGAATAGTTTAGGTGCTAATAATTATGCCAGAATCTTTTTTGCTCGGCCGGCTGCTGCTGCAATTCAACAGCGAAGCCGCTGATATTATTACAGACTTATCCGCTGTTGCTTTAACTCCTGATGGCCATTTGTGGCTGGGTTCCGATGAAACGACTTCAATCGAGCGTTTGTCGCCTGTCGCGCCTCATATTTTTGGAGAACATCAAAGATTTGCGATCGCAGATTTTATCGATCTACCTGGAGAATGCGAAATCGATATTGAAGGAATTGATTTCAGCAGCGATTATCTTTGGGTGGTGGGTTCTCACAGCACCAAACGCAAAAAAGCTAAAGGCAAAGACCCCGGCAAAGACATTGAAAGATTAGCACAAATCGTGACAGAGGTCAACCGCTATTTACTGGCGCGCATTCCTATGAAAGACGGGATTTTGTGCGAGTCAATTCCCGATTCAGACAATCCCGAAATTCAACTGACAGTGGGATGCCTGCAGCGGACAGAAACAGGCAATTTGCTGACAGACGCGCTCAAAGATGACACCCACCTCGGCTTGTATTTATCTGTGCCGATTCCGAGTAAAGAAAATGGCTTTGATATTGAAGGGTTGGCGGTGCGGGGCGATCGCATTTTCCTCGGTTTGCGGGGGCCGGTGCTGCGGGGTTGGGCGATAATTTTAGAAATAGAAGTTGAAGAGGCAGAAGCGGGAGTTTTAAGGCTTAAGGAAATTGGGAAAGGAGGGAAATTGTACAACAAACATTTTGTTGATTTGAACGGTTTGGGCGTGCGAGAATTGTGCTGGAACGGGGAAGATTTGATTGTTTTAGCGGGGCCGACGATGACTTTATCTGGGGCGATGAGGGTTTTTCGGTTAAAGGGGATTTTAGGGCGATCGGGCGACAGTATTACTGGGCAAGAGGGGGGAGATTTGGAGGTATTGTTTGACTTGCCTTTTAAGGTTAATACGGACAATGCTGAGGGATTGAGTCTGTTTCCCTATTTGGGGGAGGAGAATTCGCTGTTAGTGGTTTACGATTCGCCGGATGCGGGGAGAATGGTTGAGCAAAATGCTATTTTTGCGGATATTTTTAAATTAGGTTCGTAGTAGTAGGGTGCGTCATAACGGTAGATATTTGGGCTAATTAATCAGCCATGAACTGACGCACCATGCGATTATGAAGGTGCGTCAGATGTAATTTTTCCGAGAATTAATTAGACATTAACTGACGGAGCCTACAAGTGGGGTTAATTGTCTGCCGCATCCCTTCGCCGCTGGCTGTAGCGTTTCAATTCATCAATTAAGTGAGTATCGTTAGAAGCTGTTCTCGCGCCGGCTTCCGCCGCCCAGCGCTTCAAATCTTCAATTTGCGATCGCGCGATCGCAGCTAAAGGTACAGTATCCTCGATCGACCTCAAAATATCCTCCGTCATTAAATCCCGGCGCTGTCCGTTTACAAACGTTCCAAAGGCCCGATACAACCCATCTATTACGACTTGTTCAATTTCTGCACCGCTAAAATTCTCAGCGCGTTTCGCCAAAACTCCCAAATCAAACTCCCGCAATCTAGTTGGCCGCAGTCGCTGCAAATGCACTTTAAAGATATCTTGCCGTTCCGATTCTGAAGGCAAATTTAAAAAGAAAATTTCATCAAACCTGCCTTTTCTGAGCAACTCTGCCGGCAAAATCCTGACGTTATTTGCAGTTGCGACAATAAACACCGGACTGGTTTTTTCCTGCATCCAAGTAATCAAACTGCCGAATACCCGGCGCGAGGTTCCCGAATCGCCGTCGCTGCCGCTGATAATGTTGCCGAAGGCTTTATCTATTTCATCGATCCACAAAACGCAAGGTGCGATCGCCTCTGCTAATTGTATCATTTGCCTGACGCGGCTTTCGCTTTCCCCGACCACGCCGCCAAACAATCTCCCAGTATCCAAGCGTAGCAGCGGCAAACGCCATTCGCAAGCAATAGTTTTCGCAGATAAAGATTTGCCAGTTCCTTGAATTCCTACTAACAAAACTCCTTTCGGATTCGGTATACCGTAGCGGCGCGCTTCGTCAGTAAAAGCATCTTGCCGCATCTTTACCCACTGCTTCAAATTCTCCAATCCGCCCACACTTTTCAGGGATTCTCTGGAATTGAAAAACTCCAAAATTCCCGTTTGGCGAATTGCTTGCTGTTTCTCCTCCAAAACTCCGTCAATATCTGACTCGTTAATTTGCTGTTTTGCAGCCAAAGCTTTAGCTAAAACCCGCCCGATTCGAGCGCGGCTCAAACCCTGACAAGCTTTAACCAACTGTTCCCTTGCTAAACCGCTAACTTGCAACTGTTGCGGCTTTTCCACAACGTGGGAAATTAAACTGTCTATTTCTTGGACGTTGGGCAAAGGAAAATCAATTACTGTGACTTCTTCTTTCAATTCCTCCGGCACTTCCAGCGTGTGAGAAGTAAGAACTATCGTTTTTTTGCTGCGCTTCAATTCCCGCGTTAAATTCCGCAATTCCCGCACTACCGCCGCGCTTTTTTCGCTGTATGGATATTTCAAAACAGGGTGCAAATCCCGCAGTACAAATATCGTATATTCTTCAACAGCAGTTTTGCTGACGCGATCGAGCGCCGCCATTACCGAACCTTTCCCTGAACCGTTATCCTCCCAGCCGCGCACGAGATCCCAGAACAACACCCGGCGCGCGGGAGTTACTTGCAGCGCTACTTGGGCAATTACGGCTTCGACTGGTTCCTCCTCCGCGCCAACAATGTACAGCAGCGAATAGCGGGCGCGAATCATCAAATCTAGTCGCTTTACCAGTGCCTCGAAATGGTTATTTTTACTGCCATTGACGACATCTAATTCTTTGGGGTTTGGGTAATTTTCTGTCATTTTAGTGGATATTTTAGAGTAAAATTAAACTTTATTAAATATTTTTTGGGCAGTACGGACTTGAGTCTTTAAAAAAAATTAACCTAACTAAAGGTTTTCACTAAGGACTTGAGTCCTTAACAACTATTTAACCAGACTAAAGTCCGTACTGCAAACGTTAAAATTATAACAGAATAGTACGCAATTGACTACTTAGCAACTTTTCGAGCTTGTTTCACCATTTCAATGAGAGTGTGGTGAGCATCTTCGGCGTCTTTTAAAGTGCGATCGAAATTTACTCTGACAGGCACTGTTTCGTCGTTGACTTTAGCGGTTAAATCCATGCCGTTGGCATCAATAGCGAGCATTTGAGCTTCCGTTGCCTGCGGTTGGTCGCCAAATGCTTGAGCGTACAGCACGACAGCACTAGCGTGGTCTTCGTTCATGTGAGTGCAGATGCGATCGCTAATCTCAGTAGAAAACGGTTCTGACATGGGAGATTCCTCAGATGCAATATCGATCGATTGTACAGCGATCGGTACAAAGATTTCAACCGCGATTAATTGCCTCAAGAGTTATGAGTTATAAATAACTAAATTATATCTGCGTTAATCGGCGTTAATCGGCGGTTAAAGATTCAAATTATTCAACTAGAATGATCAAATATTACTTACTTAATATTGCCTAGTCACATGAACAACTCTAGCGCTTATCTCGAACTACTCAAAACATTTCCTCCCCGACCCATAACTGCTGACGAAGAATTAATTGCAACTCAAAAAGCGATGGATTCTCTGTTGGACAAAGGCGAACTGACTTCAGACGAACGCGACTATCTAAACGTACTTGGAACTCTGGTTTATGAATACGAGCAAACTTTAGAACCCATACCTGACATTTATGGGATAGAACTGTTAAAAGCTTTAATCGAAGAATTTTACCTGAGACAAAAAGACCTAGTTCGTATTTTTAAAACCGAGTCTATTGTCTCAGAGATACTCCATGAAAAGCGTCAACTTACAACTGAACACATAGAAAAACTTGCAGAGTTTTTCAGTGTCTCGCCGGCTGTTTTCTTTCCACTGCATCAAGTTGTTGGTAATGCTGTCTAAAATTGTTTGTAGTAAGAAATTTACTCCTTATTGACTAAAAGCTTTCATAGAGGACGCTCGTTCTCACTACAAACTGCACAGCCTAACTAAAAGATCGATCGTCAAACGGCAATTCATCAAACCGCGAATCAATATCAGCCTCAGAATTCGCAACAGGGGAATTAGCGCGAGATGCCGACGGCTTGACAGAATTCACCTGGGCTACTGATAACTTTGCCGCAGGTTCCGATTTCTGTAGGTTAACTAACGGTAACTCCCCGCCATTTTCTCCATTTTTGCTCGTTTGATTCCACATCATCATTCCCAGCAAACCATCAACCAAACCGCCGCCGCTACCGTTGCCTGTTACCGCAACATCGGGCACAACTCGCACGTTGCGATCGCCGATAATTTGCATTAACTGCAAAGCCGTATAACCGGAACCACCCAAAGCCACAACACCCGCGCGATAAGCTTCAGCTTGAGCATTTCCCTTCACCCGAATCGACTCAGCTTCGCCTTGAGCTTGTTTCACCTGAGAATTCGCTTTCAACTCAGAAATCTTCACGCCTTGTTCCGATTTCACCATCTCTTGCTGAATCTCAGCCAGCGCCGTTTCCCGCACCAATTGTTGCCGCTGAGTTTGTGCTAATTGCTGCACCTCATAAGTCTTGCACTGTTCCTCAGCAATTTTGCGGTCGGTTTGAGTTTGCATCAACTCTGCAGGCGGCAATATATCCCCGATTAAAGTATCAATTGCCTGCACGTCGTAGGTACGCAAAGCTGCTTTGATATACTCGGCGGCTTCCGCTTGCCTGCCGCTTCTTGCCGAGAGAAAATCTAATACAGAATAAGCTTGAGCCGAGTTGCGGAAATAATTGCCAATTGTCGGCTGCAAAACGTGGTCTACTAAATTCTGCATCGAACCGACGCGAGAGATAACTTTCGGAGCATCCAAAGCGCCGACGTGAATAATCTGAGCTACTTCTAAATCAAAGGCAAAACCGTCTTGAGAACGCACTGTTAAAGATGAAAGTTGAGAATCGTAACTGTGCCGTTCTGTTTTGCTAGACCAATTCAAAACAATATTTGTAGTCGGCACTAACTCTACTTTCAAAATGCGAGTATTCAGCGGATGTTTGCCGGGATAAAGAGGAGTCACCCACACCCCTTTGTTGCCGACATTTACTAAATTTCCGTGAGTGAAAGCAGCACCGCTCACATCTTCCGAGGTTTGGCCGACATAGGAAATAACCGCGCCGACATAGCCGATCGGGATTTCGGTCATCGCCACTTGGTCAACCCCGACAAACCAAGGATTTAAGTTCCACGAACCGGAAAGCAAAACCTGTTCCTGCAAACCGCGCCGCCCGCCGGCGGTGATAAATTTTTGCGCGTTTTGGAAGTTGTCGTGATTCGGGATAATCGGGCCGGCAATTTCGCCATCTTGAATCGGAACGCCGTCAAAAGTTGTGACAATTCCTACTTTATCTGGGGCAATTCTGTACAGCTTTAATTGTTCGGCTGTCATCCCGTGTTTGGCAGCATTAGCCGCTGTAATTACTGTAAATAAGGCTGTATTAATTCGATAGCTACCACCAGTCAAGATGCCGAGTTGTCTACCTTTTTCGCCGCCGCCTTTGAGGAATTGGCGAGCATCTTGAAAATTATCACATTCTGTGATTTTGCCTAGGATGCGCTGGGGTGGAATTGACTGACCACCTGCGGCGATAATTAAAGCAATTTCGCCTTGGGGAACTACAGTCAGAGACTCTTTGCGAACGTTGTACTGCAAAGGCCAATAACCCCAGTGCCAACCGGGGGGCAAAGTATCAGCTTGATATCCAGCTTCTCCGTTTAAGGCAATTAAATCTCCGGGCGGTAAAGACTTGCCGCCGAAGCTAAACTTTTTACTGACAATTCCGACTTCCCGATCGCCAATTACTACCAATCCGCCAAAAAATAATGGCAGCACCAGAATAATTATCATACCGCCGATCGCGATCGGGATAAATCCGCCCGGATCGAGCTGCATTGTCTGCACGGGAACAGTGCTGCGCAACTGCCCTAGCTGCAAGCTAGAATCAGGTTTTGCGGCTAGCTGAGTCGAGGTTTGATTTGCGGGGGGGATATTGCTAGCTGCTAATACCGGCGAGGGTTTCAAACTGGTTATTGCACTGAGGGCTAAAGACGCCGAAACAGCCGCTGCAAACTGTTTTAAAATGCGGACTTTGACTTGAGACTTGGACAAAAATGAATAAAGCATTTTTTTGATGAGGGCTAATTTGTCCTAGGAGTTCCACCTTAGCCTTACTAAAAAGTTTTTACATAAAACTTAAGGTCTTATTTATCATTATTTGCGGTCATAATAGTCATATTTATCAGTAAAAAAAATACCGCTCATTAAACTACAGGCTGACAATCCCCCGTTTTAATGCGGAAATCGCTGCCTGCGTGCGATCGCTAACTCCCATCTTGCTCAAAATATTGTTGATGTGAAACTTGACGGTGCTTTCGCTGATGTGCAAAACCTCACTAATCTCGCTGTTGCTTTTACCCCCGACTATGAGGCGGATGACTTCTAATTCGCGATCGCTCAATTCAGGGCCACTCAGGCGATCGGCTAACTTAACACCCACTGCCAGCGGAATGTACTTTTTACCCTCAAAAACCGCCCGAATTGCTGCTAAAAGCTCCTCTGGTTCTGCATCCTTCAGCAGATAGCCCTTAGCGCCTGCTTGCAATCCGCGATAGATGTTTTCATCGCCGTCATAAGTCGTCAGCACCACAATCCGGGCGCTGGGAAACTCCGCACAAATCGCAGCAATGGCGGCGACTCCATCCATCACCGGCATCCGCCAATCCATCAGCGTTACATCGGGCTGATGTTGGCGAAACATTGTCACAGCTTCTTCGCCGTTGCTTGCTTGCGCCACAACTTTAATATCTGATTCGTGCTCCAGCAGCGCCACTAAACCTTGCCGCACAATATAATGATCGTCGGCAATTAAAACGCGAATAATATTTGATTGGTTAATCATGTTTACCCTGTTAATTTTATTTTAAAAAAAATGAAGCTCTCACTACAAATTTACTATGTAGGGTGCGAAATGTGCACCTTACTTTACTGGCAATTAACTGAAACTATAACTTCTGTTCCGTTTCCGGGGCGGCTGTTTACTGTTAGCTGCGCGTTAATGCGATCGGCGCGTTCTCTCATTCCCAATAAACCAAAGCCATTCCTAAAACCTATACTTTCCGTATCAAAGCCCTGTCCGTTGTCTTGCACCCGCAAAATAAACTTGGATATTTCGTAAACCAACTCAATTTGTATCGCCGTAGCTTTGGCATATTTGAAAGCATTTGTTAATGCTTCCTGCCCGATCCGCAACAGATTATTTTCTACCTCTAATGGTAGGGAATATGCCGTGCCAACCACTTCAAAAATAGTGCGCGTATCAGTATCTGATGACATTTGTTTAGCAATTTGGTTGAGAGCGCTATACAAATCGCCATCTTCTAACAGTTGCGGGCGCAAAGATTCTACGGATCGCCGCGCTTCAGCAAGACCAGAGCGAGCCAGTTCGCAGACTGTTTTCATGTATACTTGTGCTTGTTCTGGATTGGCTGATATTACCCGTTCAGCAGCTCCCAAATGTATGATAATGCCTGCAAAAGTTTGCGCTAAAGTGTCGTGAATTTCCCGCGCCATGCGGTTGCGCTCTTCTAGAATATTTTGGTCTATGAGTTGTTTAGACATTTTTCTCAGACGCAATTGATTTTCAACGCGCACTAAAACTTCTTGTTGTTGAAAAGGTTTTGTAATATAGTCTATTCCGCCCATAGAAAATGCTTTAACCTTATCGAAAACTTCTTGCAAAGCGCTGATAAAAATTATGGGGATATCTTGAGTTTTTGGAGTAGCTTTGAGCTGCTCGCAGACTTCGTAGCCATCCATGTGAGGCATCATAATATCCAGTAAAATTAAGTCTGGTAAGTTGGCATTGATAAAGTTTAGAGCTAATTTCCCACTGGGAGCTAGGTGAACTTTATACCCAGCGACAGATAATATGCCACTTAAAAGTTTTAAGTTCTCAGGACAATCATCAATAACTAAAATACTTTCCTGACGGGTAAAACAGAGGTTTTTGTTCATGTCTCATCCCTTAATGTGTGTATTAAATTGAGCAACTGTTCGTACTGAAAATTTTTAATGCAAGCTGCGCTCGCCCTAGCTAAGGGCTGATTGATTTCGCGAATTTGACTGATGACTGTTTGCATCTGTTCCACATCCAGGTTGCTAATGGCTTGCTGGAGATTGGCTACTAACTCAGGAGGCAATTCCGAAAAAGCGGTTTTTGTCAATACTTTTACTTCATTTTCTGTGAAACTAGGGGCAGCATTGAGTTCCTCAAAAACGAATTGCACCCCGATATATTTGTGCAGAACATCAAATATGTTTGCTTCTCTAAATGGTTTGCGAATAAAATCATCGCAGCCGATAGAAAGAACCATAGCTTTCTCTTCCTCAAAACTACTTGCTGTTATAGCAATAATTGCTGTCTGGGGTAGGCACGGGGGCACTACCCCTACAAAATCCTCGTTTTCAGTAGGGGCAATCCCCCTGTGGTTGCCCTCTTTAATTTGTTTGGTTGCTTCATACCCATCCATCACCGGCATCCGCATATCCATAAAGATTAAGTGCGGTGAATATTGCTCCCACTTTTCTATTGCTTCCATCCCATTTTTTGCTTCGTAAACTTCAAAACCGATCGCGGAAAGCAGTTTAACTAGCAGTTGGCGGTTGTCAAAAGCGTCGTCTGCAACGAGAATCCGATAGCGGGGTTGATTGGGCGCGATCGCAATAACTCGTCTGGTTGGCTGTTCCCGTTGGCGATCGGCACTTTCAACTGCATTAACTTTAATGTCAAATTTGAAAATAGTACCGCCTCTCGCACGAGAACTGACTGTCATTTCACCGCCCATTAACTGCACAAAAGAACGTGCGATCGTTAAACCTAATCCTGTTCCTTGTTGCGATTCTTCCCCCGTTTTGGTTTGCACAAAAGCTTCAAAAAGCTTGTCTAATTCACTAACATCTATTCCCGCTCCCGTGTCTTCAACCTCAAAGCAGATTTCCTGAGCAAAATCCTGCTTTTTAATTTTCACATAAATGCCGCCTTCGGAGGTAAATTTAATCGCGTTAGAAAGCAGGTTAATCAAGATTTGGCGCAATTTAATTTCATCTGTCCGCACATATTGGGGAACGTCTGGCATCCGCTCTACTAATAACTGTAATCCCTTATTTTCTGCAGGTAGTTGGAACATATTTTCGATGTCGTCCAGTAGGCGGTGGAGGTCAAAGTTTGTCGGGTTGAGCGTCGTGCGTCCCGCTTCTATTTTGGATAAATCTAATACTTGGTTAATCAGTTCAAGCAAATGTTCTCCGCTGCGGGTGATAATACTCAGGTGTTCTTGCTGTTCCTGCAATAGGTTAGAAGAACGATTCATTAATTGGGAAAAACCCAGAATTGCATTGAGGGGAGTCCGCAATTCGTGGCTCATATTTGCGAGGAATGTACTTTTTGCTCGGTTGGCTTGTTGTGCGGCGTCTTCAGCTCGTTGTCGCTCGATAATTTCCCGCTGGAGTTCGAGAGTGCGATCGCTCACTTGCTGTTCTAAAGTGCGGTTGTAATCCGCTAAAACTTTTTCGGCTTGTTTGCGATCGGTGATATCTTGAAATGTGGCGATCGCATAATTAATTTTACCAGTTTCATCCACAATTGGTGTACTGGAAACTTCCAAGGAAACAATCTTATCAGGTCGGTGGAACTCGATATCATCTACTTTGACCGTTTCACCCGTCAAAGAACGCACTATTGGCATTTGTGCGGTGGGATATAACTCGTTAGTTCCTGCTAAATAAGCTTGACCGATTTCGGCAAATTGAGCGGCATTTAATTCGGGTATATAATTGATGCCGCTGAGTTTGGAAGCTGTGGAATTTGCGTAGGAAATTTGTCCGGCGCTGTCAATTACTGTTACTCCAATCGGCATCGCATTAATAAATTGAGTAAGCAGATTTTCGCGTTCTTTTACTTCTGCATAAAGTTTAGCATTGGTAAGTGCGATCGCTGCTTGTCCCGATAACAATTGCAAAACTTCCAGGCGATCGGGAGTAAAAGCTTGTGCCGTAAGGTTATTTTCGAGATAAACAATAGCAGCCAGTTGACCTTGATTCATCAAAGCCGCACACAAAATAGACTTGGGCTGACGTGCTTTGATGTAAGAGTCATTCGTAAAGTTACCTTCACGAGTGGCATCATTTAACACTAAATTTTCTTTGGTTCGAGCGACATAATTGATAATAGCTTCGGAAAGTTCCGGGCAATTTTCAACAGGCTCAGATTGCAACACTGCTATCCGTTCATCATTAATTGTACCTTCAGCTTCAATCAGCAATTTACCCTGGGTTTCTAAAATTAAATATCCTTTTTGAGCGCCCAGATTTTCAATCAAATTTTTCATCAATCTGGAGAGTAATTTATCCTGTACAATTTCCCCAGCAATTGCCTCGGAAGCTTTCATGACTGTATCGATATCCAAGGAAAAACTAGAACGGCTGCCCGTAGTTGATGTAGTGGTTGAAATGTTTTTATTTGTAGGCCGATCGATCGTAAATAATTGCGGATATCGCATTTCTAAATCTTTTACTTTAGCCGCTGCCCCCCAAAGTTGATAGCAGTAACGAGCTTCCTGCATATAAGCTTTGGCTGTTAGTTCTTTCCCCCTGGATAAATAGAACTTGGCGGCGAGTTCGTAAGCGAGGGCGGCTTCGTGGATGTACTCGTTTTCTTTAGCGAGGGCAATGGCGCGATCGTAATAGTCGCTCGCTTCGAGAAATTGCCCCAAAAGTCGTGCTTTTTCAGCTTCCACTAGATAAAATTTATGCAAGTAATTCATTGGAGCGTGATGCGCCCATTTACACATTTTTTCTTGGTTGAGAGTCACTCGATCGAGCCAATTATTTTTATCGTCAATCGTTGTTCTCTCGCTCAATAATCTTAAATAAACTAAAGAATCATAAAAGTAAAATATCGGGACAGTAACTACTCCTGGATCGCCATTGATATACTGTTTTGCCATGTCTGCATTATGGGCGACTTGATAATTATCTTCAAATAAAAAACCTAAAATCAGTTTATTTAAATAAAGCAATAGCAACCCGTGAGTGTCATTATTTAAGAGATATATAGGTAGTGATTCATCCTCATTGTAAGCATCTCCTCTCAACTGAATAGTAGTGTTTGACTTAGCTTCTTGTAAATTGTGAACCACCTCTAAAAGCATAGAGAGGTAATTTAAGCCACTTGTTTGTCTGAATTTGCTAATAGTTTGACGGTAATTTACAATTTCCTCTTCTAGTTTTCCCAGTTCAAATCCCATTGCATAAGAATTAAAAGGTCGCTCGAATAAAACATAGCCAATAAATTCCACGTCTCCTGTATCAACCGCACTCTGATAAGCTTCTAATAACATCGCTCTAGTTTCTTTTAAATGCTTTTTCCAAGGGAGAATGTGATTGCCAATAGCATCTAAAACTTTAGCTTTGACTTCCTGAGCATTAAAGCGCTCTACTAACTTTAATGCCAATTGGGAAAAATGATAACCCAACTCAATATCTAAAACACTCGCACACAGTACAATGCCATATGTCGCATAAGCAAAAGCCGAAAAAATAGAATTTCCATATTCAAGCGATAAATTGACATTAACTAAAACCATTAATATCATTAAGTTGGGGTTAGCTATAGAGGTAGTCCCCATTAGTCTTGATAAAATCAATAAAGCGGCCAGAGGTTCGGGTCGTGTCATATCGGGCAAGTCAAGCAAGTCCTCTATTTTCCAGCCAGCCAAAAGAGATTTTGTTTCTTCAAATCCTTTTTCAACATCCCTCATGTCTGGGTTTTCTGGTAAATTTATTCCCAATAATTGTAGAAAAGACAAACCGATTTTTATGCCTTCTTGAAAGTTGCTTTGAGACAGCGCTGTTTGAATTTTAAGAGCGTAAATCTTTGCTTCATCGACCGCGATTTTAGCATTTTCCAGCACCAGGGCAGCTAAACTTTCCATCCGGTCGAAATCGCCCAAAATGTAAGCTAGCTCTGCGGCTTCTTGATGCAGTTGCAAGCTTAGCGGGTATTGCACCACCCAAGCGTTTTCTGCCAGCAATTTTAGCCCCGTTTGCAGATAGTTGAAAGCTGGCTGATAAGCAGCAGATGCCTTGGCTTTATTGCCAGCAATCAGATTTAACTCAGCCAGTTCATCTTTTTCGGAGCGATCGCTAATTAATGAGGCGGCGAAATTCAGTTGATTAACAATGTCAAATATTTTTTCCTCTCGCTGTTCGCCCGGAGTATTTTGCAACAGTATTTGCCCGATTTGTCTGTGGACGATCGGCTTATCTCGATCTGCAATTAGCGAATAAGCAGCTTGCTGAATTCTGTCATGAACAAATTTATATTCAAGCGATTGGCTGCTGGGTAATTTCCCGGCAATTTCTAATTCCACATCTCCCATATTTCCCAACACAACGACTAAATTTTCCGCCACGGCTGCATACAAATAATCCGCTGTTTCTCGCCGCGATTTTTGACTGATCGAAGCTAGGGTTTTGACATCAAATTGATTGCCTATGCAGGCTGCTATTTTTAACGTTTCCTGCGTATTATCCGGCAGTTGTTGAATCTTGCTAGACATCAATTCGACAACATTATCACTGAATCCCCGCCCTTGAATTTCCCCTACATCCCATTCCCATCTGACAGCGGTAAAGTCAAATTGTAACAACCCTTCCGTATAAAGCGCTTTGAGAAATTCATTCATAAAGAAAGGATTGCCACCAGTTTTCAACAGCACTAACTCAGCAAGGGCTGTGACTCTTTCCTCGCGGCAATTCAGCGCCTCGGAAATCAATTGAGTGACGGTGGCTAAATCCAAAGGTGACAGAAAAATGCGATCGACCTTGGCTCCATTTTGGATAGTTTCTTCCATTGTCAAGCTTAACGGATGAGCGGGAGAAACTTCGTTATCTCGATAAGCGCCAATTAGAAACAAACCAGGTTTCCTACCGCTCATTAACAGTTCGATTAACTTGAGAGAAGCGCCATCAGCCCACTGCAAATCGTCTATAAATACAGTCAGAGGATGTTCTGGTTTAATAAAGACTGTAATGAAATTCTGAAACACTAAATTAAAGCGATTTTGGCTCTCGCGCAACCCAACCTCTGGGACTGCTGGTTGCTTGCCTACGATCGATTCTAACTCAGGAATTACATCAATGATGATTTGACAGTTTATCCCTAAAGCTGTTAATAATTTTTGACGCCACTCTTGTAGCTGTACTTCACTTTCAGCTAACAATTGCTTGACTAATTCTCGCAGGGCACTAACAACAGCACTGTAGGGAGTATTCCGCTGATATTGGTCGAATTTGCCGGAAATGAAATAGCCGCGCTTTTGAGTAATCGGTTTGTATAGTTCTTGCACGATCGCGCTTTTGCCAATGCCAGAATAACCCGCAATCATAAACATTTGGCTTTGCTCGCAAGCTCGATCGAAAGCAGTTAAAATAGTTGCAATTTCTCGCTCCCTGCCGTAAAGTTTTTGCGGGATTTGAAACTTATATGAAATATCTTTACAAGCTAACGGAAAAAATGATATTGTATTATTGGTGTGCCATTGATTCAAGCATTCTTCTAAATCGGTTTTAATTCCCAAAGCACCTTGATAGCGTTCTTCAGCATTTTTCGCCATCAACTTCATTACCAGATCGGAAATAATTTGCGGAATTTCTGGATTAACCTCAGATGGAGATAAAGGCTGTTTGGCGATATGACTGTGTACTAATTCCAGCACATCATGAGTGTCAAAAGGCAGTTGATGCGTCAGAAGTTCGTAAAAGGTAGCGCCCAGGGAATAAAAATCAGTGCGGTAATCGAGACTGCGGTTCATTCTGCCGGTTTGTTCCGGCGACATATAAGCAAGAGTTCCTTCTAAAATGTTGGGATTTTTTATGGTGTAATTCTCCCGCGTCAACTGCGTGGAAATGCCAAAATCGATAATTTTGAGTTGTCCGTTAGCTGGATTGAAGACAATATTTGAAGGGTTAATGTCTTTGTGAATGATGTGGGCGCTGTGAATTTGTTGTAAACTTTCTGTAGTGGCGATCGCAATTCGCAAGAATTCTGCAATACTAAATTTTTGCTGCTGCATCCAAATTTTCAAAGATTCGCCGCCAAAATCCTCGACAAACATCACCAGCGTGTTTTGATATGGCTGCAAATCATAGGCTTTTATACAGCCACTCAGATTCAGAGATTGTGTAATTTTATACTCAGTGCGATAGCGGGCGAGTTCTTGGGGGGTGGGATAATTTTCTTTGAGGATTTTGAGGACAACGGGCTGATTGTCGGGCTGTCGCAATCCTCGGTAAACCAGAGAGTTTGCGCTTTCGTAGATGAGCTCTGTGATTTCAACGCCGGGAAGAGTCAGCATATTCATACCGCTGTCAACTGTGGCGTAGAACATAGCATAAATTTGCTCCTCACACCAGAGGTGCGTGAGCCATCCGTCGATTTTAGATTTTAGATTTTAGATTTTAGATTTTAGATTTGACTCCACATCTGAGATTTTAGATTTTAGAAGCCAAGACAGGCTTCCCAGTCAATACAACCTGTTCGATAATGTCAGCGGCGCGCTTGACTCCGCCCGATCGCCCGATCGCCCTTTGTTTATACGACTCTTGGGTGAGGACTTTCCCAATTGCCGATCGGACTTTAGGAACGCTCAATTCCTTCAAAGACACCACTTCACCAACACCCGTATAAGCAATCCGCGCCGCCACTCCTGGCCCGTCATTCATCACTGGAATTGCTACCATTGGGACTGCATTGCTCAAAGATTCCAAAGTCGTATTCATCCCGGCGTGAGTAATCGTGAGAGCAGCTTTTTGCAACAGTTCTAATTGCGGTGCATAGCCAACAACTATCGGATTTCCCGGCAAGGGCGGCAAGGATTCTGGAGTCGCACCACCTCCCAGAGATATTACCAATTGCGCGTCTAATCCTTCACAAGCAGAGGCGATCGTTTGAAAAAATTCCGGCAAGCGATTTATAATTGTTCCCATTGAGGCATAAATCAACGGTTTGCCGGTTAATTGTTCAAAGGGAAAAGGCAATGGTTTGCGCGTGGCTGGGTTGTGATAAGGGCCGGTGAAATGGAAATGCGGGGGTAAATTTTGCCTGGGAAAGTCAAATTCAGCGGGTTGTTGGCTGATTTGAGCGAGTTTAGAGTAATGATCGTTTTGGTTAGAGTACAGAGGTAATTTCCACTCTTTGCGAGATTCGGCGATCGTCTCTCGAATCGGTTTGGTAAGCAAATTGAGTAACTGATAGCCGATTTGGTTGCGTAAGCGCCCTTTCCAAGTTGGACTGTATTGCCAAGTAGTAACAATTGGAGGAATGTTTGGTTCTCGATTCAACATTAACCCACTGCATACAGTTACAAAAGGAAGGTTGAGAATATCTGCAACCGTTCCTCCTTCCACTGAATATTGGTCTACAAGCAAAGCTTCTACACCTGCTTTTTTAAGAGCGCCTGGAGCCTGTTTGAGAACAACACCCGAAGTTTTTGGAACCGTTTTAAGATTATATTGCAAGGCAGCCAGTCCCCTGAGTTTTCCCATTTCGGTTAAGATTTTTGCACTGGTGCCGAGGGGAAATTCATCTTCAGCTAATGACTGGAATTCTAAGCCGCTGGCTAGAGTTTTTGCTTGAGCATCAAGGAAGTTAAATACAGTGACTCGATGGCCTCTGCGAAGCAGTTCGTTGGCCAAAGGTATCATGGTGTTGAGGTGGCCAGTGGCTGCTGGACAGAGAATGCCGAAGTGGGTCATGAGTAAAGGCTCCGTGTGAATTTAACCTTTTTTAGCATTTAATGGGCGGTATGAGTGGTTTGTGTTGGGCGTTGGGGAGTTGGGGCGATCGCTTGGAGAAACTCAGGAATGGGACGCAGGCTTTAGTCATTGCAAGAGAGTGTTACCAGTATATAGTTGTATGCGATCTGCGATACCTAGCCAAAAGTTCAGGTAATCTTCTCAACTAAAGGTGAGTTAAAACTCAGTTGTTTTTATAGGTTCAAAACTCTACTTTGAGCTAGCTACTTTAGCCAGGAAATTTTCTAAACTAAATTTACGCATAGGTCAGCCATAGCCTAGCTGTAAAAAATCCCCAAGGAGTAACTTCCATGTCGAGTGAAAGCATCATAAAAAAAGCAACATCTCCACCGGAAAACTCAACCGATCGAGAATTGAGCGACTTGGATATCGAAGCGATCGCAGGCGGCTGTTCCGATCTGGCAGATCGCGCTCGGGCTGCCGGTATCCCTGTTATCACAACCAATTCACCAGGACCGGATATTGGTGTGGTGTCTATGGATTTAATAGAAGCAGCGACGCGCGCTTTCAAACGGCCAAACTGAGACGATTGTAACTGGAAACGATTCGGTAGAACTTGTCTGACAAATCAGCAAACGATAGAGATTGGAGGAAAATAAAATGGCGGCAATCCAAGAAGTATTAGAGCGTGTCTGGAGTGACGAACAGCTCAAAAATAACCTGTTTAACAATCCCAAGGATGTTCTGGCAGAGTTGGGAATGAAACTTCCCGATTCAGTGGCGGTGGAAGTTCACGAAAATAGTTCCAATTTGATGAACTACGTTCTGCCCAACTTTGATGAAATTCCCGCAGGAGTGGATCTAGAAAAGGTAGATCCTGTAGCGGGTAAAATCATGAAAAAGGCTTTGACTGAAGAAGCTTTTAAGACTCAGTTGCTTGCAGATCCTAAGAGTGCGATCGCCTCAGCAGCCGATATTCAACTGCCTGATTCTCTGGATATCCGAGTTTACGAAGATACTCCCACCCTCAAGCACTTAGTTGTGCCTGCCAACCCTGCCGATGCTGAATTGAATGATTTGGAATTGGAGGCGATCGCAGGCGGGGGCACCAAACAAAAGGACGCTAAGCTAGCATGTGCCGTAAGTAGTATGGTTCCTGTAATCGGGCCATTCGCAGCAGTGGCTTCTGCTGTGGCGGAAGATACTCTTGAAGGTCAGTAACCTCTGAATTTAGTGACAAATGTAGGTTGGGTTGAGTTCACGAAACCCAACCTACGCATCTTTCTCCGATCTTAATGATTGGTATTAATTACTAATTACTAATTAACAATTTATTATGACTGATTTAACGCTTTCACAAACTGTTCGCAAAATTTTCGAGAAAGCTTTATCGCCGGATGAGTGGACAGCTTTTCCCGATGCAGCATCATCCGGCGCTCATGCGAAACCTGAAGCTGAAAAGTTATTAGCACAGTGGAAAAAACTGATTTCCCTCAAAACTAATGATGCTGCGGCATTTGACAAACGGTTGCAAAACTTGGGGTTAGATCGCGAGAGTGCGATCTATTATCTTGCCTCCCGCTGCTTGCCCGAAAATGCGAGTTTGCCTTCTTGGGCTAAACTGCTCAGCGAAGTTTTAATCTCCAGTAATTTTGCCCAACCTGTAGTAACTGTAGAACAGTTGCAAGATTGGACGGATGAGGAAATTGATGCCTATAAACAAACTCTCAAGCCCACCCCCGTTTTTCCTGAATTTCTTCATCCTTTTATCTCGGTTGTCCTGCGCCAAATTAACGTCGCGATGCCTAATTCAACAGAAATCTTTTCAGATAATGCTTGGAAACAAATAGCTCGATATTTGCTGTTAAGACTTTCTAAAATAGCCGCCCGCGTTGTAGCTTACGAAGTCAAACAGCGGCGCTTTCGAGGTCAATTAATTGGCCTCACATCCCAGGACCGATATCAGTATTTTGTTCGCCATATTTTAGGCACGCCAGAGGGTTTGTCCGAGTTATTTCTTCAGTATCCCGTACTGGCGCGGCTGCTGGCAGTTTGCTCGGAGCAAACCGTGGAGGTTGCGGTCGAATTGCTGCAACGCTTACAGCAGGATTTGAATGAATTCAAGGCAACATTTCAACCCAATTCTCATCTCGGTTTGGCGACTTCAATGCTGATGGGAATGTCCGATTTACATCAAGGATCGCGCAGTGTTTGCATCATTAAATTTGATTCGGGTTTGAAGCTGGTTTACAAGCCCCGCAGTTTCGAGATTGATAGCGCTTTTAACAGCCTAATTGACTGGCTGAATCAAACAGGAAAAACACCGGAATTGCGACCAACACGCATCTTGCTCCGGGCTGGTTACGGTTGGAGCGAGTTTATTTCAACCGCAGATTGTACTGCAAAAGAACAGATAGGAAAATTTTACCAGCGTCAAGGAGTTTATGCCGCGATCGCCTACTTTTTATGCGGCACAGACTTTCACTGGGAAAACTTTATCCCCGCTGGTGAATTTCCAGTACCTATTGACTTAGAAGCAATTCTGGCAACTAGCATACACGAGGTACCGGAGGAGTTTAAGCAACTGCCTAAATATTTATATCCGTTGGGTATCTGTAGTGTATTATCTAGCAGTATGTCATTTTTTTGGCGCGCTGGTAATTACGATCGAATTTTGTTTTGCGGCACCGGCATCAACGGCTGCGGCGATCGCCCTTGGCACACCGGAATCACAGTTTGGCAAGGAATCGGAACTGATGAACTAAAACTAACTCGCCAGTCCCTCAATTTTTCTTTTAATAAGAATCTGCCGCGATTGCAGGGTGATAAAATACCTGTAAATGACTATATCGATGAGGTGAGCCAAGGATTTTCTGCTGCTTATCGGACTCTCATGCAGCATCGAGAAGAGTTGCTCGCTGATCGAGGGATTTTAGCAGCATTCCAGACTGCGACTACCCGCTCTGTGCTGCGCGATACCAACGATTATGCTAATACTCTGTTTTGGAGTTTGAAACCAGATCATTTAACATCAGGTGCGGCTTATGATGTTGCCCTTGAGTTGCTTTATAGAGAAATATCAGTCGGCAACAGCATCCCTTTTCCCAAACTATTGGATGAAGAAAAGCGCTGTTGCTGGCAGCAAAATATCCCCAGTTACTACAGTTCGCCTTTATCGCATTCCATCTACTCCAGCAGCGGAGCTTCCTACGAAGTAGCGATTAATCAAACCAGTTTTGAGCAAATGCAGCAGCGCTTGAACGAAGCCTCAGAAGAAGATTTGATTTGGCAGTCAGAATTATTGCGAGTTTCCTTAGAAATGTCTGTGTACCCTAGCGATAAGCAAGTACAGGAAAAACAAATCGGCAGCCCGACAGTTGATAATAGTCAATTGTCCTTATTAAGCCTTAAGTCATCTGCAGTAAGCGAACAGTGGCTTTTGGTAAGCGGGTGGTCAAATTTCAGCGAAAAAAACACCCAAGACGGGCAAGTGACGACTTACGATCCGCGACCGGCAATTGATACCGAGGGGGAATCTAATAAACGAACCGCAAAAGCACAGAATCTGCAAATAAAGGAAGGTTTTGAGCAAGTGATTTGGTATGAGAACCAGTCAGTAAAAGAACGCCTGCTTAAAGGAGCGATCGCGATTGGGGACGCGCTAGAAAAGTTAGCCATGAATCACCCTTGGGGGAACAGTTGGCTCTGTTTTTCTAGGGTTTCTCAAACTTCTACAGTAGTTGCTCCTATACATCCGTTTCCCTGGAATTCAATGGGTGCGGCGGGAACCAGTATTTTTCTGGCTAATCTCGCTTGTCAGACAAAAGATGAGCGTTACGAAAAACTGGCGCGAGGTGCATTGAAATTTACGGCTTCTGTACTCCAACATTTTATCGACAAGGGATTGGGGGATGAAATTCCTATTTCTGGATATAACGGCATTTGTTTATTCATTTATGCTTTGACAGAATGCGGACGGTGTTTAGATGACGAAAGTTTATGCGATCGCGCGCTGGATTGGGCTTTAAAATTAACCCCAGAGCGGCTGCGTCAGGAGAAAAACCCGGATGTTTTAAGCGGTGCGGCAGGAGCTTTGTTAGCTTTGCTGCATCTATACAAACTGCGTCCAGATTCCCGGTTAATTGAACGGGCGATAGCGCTCGGCGAAAGTATTCTCAACTGCCAGGAAAAAGCAGAAAGCGATCGGGGATGGCGGGTGCCAAATTTTGAGCGGTCGCTGTTAGGAATGGGACACGGTGCGGCGGGAATTGCCTGCGCGCTGCTGCGTCTTTATGCCTTAACCGGAAACGAGCAATTTCGCATCTCTGCTGAGTCAGGTTTAGCCTATGAACGATCGCATTTTTGCCACCAAACAAAAGACTGGCCAAATCTTCAGAAATCACCGGGCAAACTTCAGTTTATGACAGGTTGGTGCGCCGGGGCACCGGGCATTGGTTTAGCCAGACTCGGTATTCTAGGAATTCTGGGCGACGAGTCAGAAATTAGAGATGAGATTGAATTCGCGATCGCTGCTGCACAGCGACATTTAGGCAAATACCAGCATCACCTGTGCTGCGGCGAAGCAGGTCGAATTGCTTTTTTGTGCGCTGCTGCACAGCGTTTAGAACGGCCCGAATTGTTCCCAGCAGCTATTAGCGCCGGTCTCAACATGATTGATTTCTACCAACAAGTCGGTTACTGGCGACTGCAAGAGTTTTCTGAGCGAAATATTATTCCCGGTCTGCTAGACGGAGTTTCTGGAATTGGTTTAACGCTGTTAGGGCTGGTTTCACCAGAATCTACTTCTCAAATAATGCTTTTGGACTAAGACAATGAATGAGAAAATTAACAGTTTCAGCGTACTTACAGAGCAAGAAGCTCAAAAAGTTCGTTCTACAGTCTGCGAACTAAAAGAGTTTTGGATCGAACGAAATCCCGATATGCCCTTTTATACCTTGGGGGCCGCCAGTTACATTGATGCCGCCAAAGATCGGCAAGATTACTGCTGTATGGCCAAAAATTATAACGCGATATTGCGCGATCGCTTGGGTTGGCTTTACGAACGGTTAGCCGACAAGCTGGCGCAATTCCTGAAAGCACCTGTAAGCTACCGACACGAGTTAGCACTGCCGGGGTTTCACGTCTACCTAGCCTGTAAATTGTTTGAGCGAGCGATCGCCTCAATTCACTGCGACTCCCAGTACAATCTGGTCAATTGGGAATCTCCAGACGAGACTGATTTCAATAATCCAATCTCTTTCACTCTAGCAATTTCGCTGCCAAAATTCGGTGGAGGTTTGAATGTGTGGAATTTGCATTATCCGGAAATCATTCAAATTAGTGACGCAGATTTTGTCCAGCTTGTCAAGTCGAGAATCAAAAGCTATTATCCCTACCAAATAGGTCAGATAATCTTGCATTCCGGCCATACCGTCCATCAGATTGCACCCGCAAAAAATATCCAACCAGATGATGAGAGAATCACCCTTCAAGGGCACGCACTTTTCAGTCAGGGCCGCTGGCAAATTTATTGGTAATTAGCTCAATTAGCTAGTGCTGGATGCCATAAAAAATCTGTCAGCTATTTTTATTAATCACTTTTCCTAGAGAAGTAGGCAATTGTATTGGGAGGATTTGAATATGCTTGCATTGAATCGCATCGATAATCATTTAACAGGATTTGCTTATCAAGCATTTACCTTTCCGCGATTTCGCTACCGCTTGCAAGTCTTAAAACCAGAAGGCTCTACTGTTGCGATCGCGGCTTCTGATGCAAACGAGCCAGTGGGTTTAGCCTTAGCTGACATTTTACCCGACGGTAAAGCTGCGGAGGTACTATCTATTTTTGTGGAGAAGAAATACCGGAATCGACGAGTTGGTACATCTCTGCTTGCCCGTTTGGAGGAAGAGTTATTATCGCGAGGTTGCGCGAGCGTTAATTTAGTTTATACAACAGGACAGCCAACAACATTAGCTTTAGAAAATCTGCTGCAAAAGTGCAATTGGACACCTCCCCAGCCTCGGATGATTGTGTGTAAATCGACAACAGATAAAATCGCAAATGCACCTTGGATGCAGAAAGCAACGCTACCGGCTGCATACCAAATCTTTCCGTGGGTTGAAATTACGGCGGAGGAACGTATTTTTATTGAACAGCAGCAAGCCGCAGAACCTTGGATTCCACCGCAGTTGATTCCTTTTGAAAACGAGGAAAATTTTGAACCTTTAAACAGTGTAGGTTTGCGTTACCGAGGACAAGTAGTAGGATGGGTAATCACCCATCGAATTGCACCCGACACGATCCGCTACACTTGCAGTTTTGTCAGACAAGACCTGCAAAAAATGGGTCGGATTATTCCCCTCTACGTTCGAGCCATTAAAATTCAAGAAAAAGCAGGGATTCCCAAAGGGATTTGGACAGTTCCGTTCGTCTATACCTCAATGGTTAGTTTCGTCAAAAAACGCATGGCACCTTACATGATTTCTATTGATGAAAGCAGGGGTTCTTTTAAATCATTAGGAGATGGGGGGACGAATGTCTTCCTTGAATGAATGACGGGTTTGATATCGTTTCCGGTTGCACCGGAATGATACCGAGGACACGGCAGTGCCGTGTCCCTACCCAGATTAATTGTAGGGACACGGCACTGCCGTGTCCTGACTCTGGGTAATATTAATTCCGATGCTACCGGAGTTGATATGACAGGCTAGTCGGAGAAATTTTTCTATGTTACAAGCACTATACCTCATGCAGCAAGCGCCGGATCTGGGTAACACTACAATATTTAGCGTTGGCTTAGTTATCGCCTGCTTGCTATTGCTAATTTTGTTGTGGTTGCCGGATTTACTAACAAAAGAATAAGCAGTTAGCCAACGAGCAATGTACGGTATGTAACGGATGTAACTGAGATGTTGCACAATTTTTAATAAGGCTTTTAAGAACGGGCAAGATGCCCGTTACACAAGAAATTTACTCTTTGTGGAACGGGCATCTTGCCCGTTCTTGATAATGGTTTTACGTTGAATCCCTACTCAATCTGCCGCGCCACCAATCGAGCAAACAATCCCCCCTGTTTTACCAATTCCTCAAAGGAACCAAATTCTACCAAACGGCCTGCTTCAATTACATAAATGCGATCGGCATTGCGAATCGTACTCAGGCGGTGGGCGATGACAACTCGCGTCACATTCAACTTATCCAAACTCTCAGTAACGATCGCCTGCGTGCGGTTGTCCAAAGCACTCGTAGCTTCATCCATCAAAATCACCTTTGGTTTGACAACCATCGCGCGCGCAATTAACAATCTCTGCCGCTGTCCTCCCGAAAGATTCGTGCCACCCTCGCTGACAACCGTGTGCATTCCCATCGGCATTTGTTCGATATCGGCGGCTAAACCGGCCATTTGCGCGGCTTCCCAAGCTTCCTGCTGCGTTACCATCGCCCCGCAGGTAATATTGTCAAACATCGAACCAGCATTAATTCTGCCGTTTTGCAGCACTACTCCTAACTGCCGCCGCACAGCTTGAACGTCGAGGCCTGCTAAATCTTGATTGTCGTAATAAACAGTGCCGCTTTGTGCTATTTCAAATCCCAATAACAGCCGAAATAATGTTGATTTGCCACTACCAGACGGCCCGACGATCGCGATAAATTCCCCCGGTTGAATATTGATGCTAACATCATCTAAAATTGGGGGGCCGTCCTCACGGTAGCGGAAAGTTGCGCGATCGATCGTAATTTGACCTTTCAAGCGGCCGGGATCGGCTTTTGTCGGGTCAGATTCCGGGATGCCCTGGACGATCGGTTTGGCTCGCTCCCACAGCGGTACAATTCCTAAAATATCAGTTAGAGTATTGCTCAAATCGGTGACGCCGGAAAGAAAGGTTCCGAAAGCGGAATTAAAAGCGAGAAACGTCCCCATATTCAGTCCGTCACCTCCTGTTTGAGGAGTTTGCATAAACACAATTGCAAACCAAAACATCAGAATAGAACTGACTAACGGCAGCGCTTCGTTAAATACAGAAACGCTGTCGTCAATTCGTTTAATTCCTGTTCTTAGTTTAATTTGTTGGCTGTATTTTTTCGCCCAAGCTGCAAAGGCTCGCCCTTCGGCGGCCGCTACCCGCAACTTTGATACTCCGTTAATTAGTTCTACTGTCAGCCCGTTAATGTCGCCTTCACCTGTTTCCATCTGCCGCTCTTTTGGGATTAAGAGCAAGCTCGATGTGACTGTTACTATAACCGCGATCAAAGTTAAACCAATTCCGACTAAAGCCAGTGGCAGGCTGTAAACAAACATCAGCCCCAAATTCAGCAGGGAAAATATCGCGCTCAAAAGTGTCCGCTGCGTCGCGCCGCTGAGTTGGGCGCGAATTTGATTAACTGCTAATAAACGAGTTAGCAAGTCGCCAGAAGAATAGCTGCGAAAAAACGCCGGTTTTAATCTCAGCATTCGATCCCAAACTGCAGGCTGGAGAGTGCCGCTGGCAGCATTTTCGATCCGCAGCGTCAGAATTGTTTGGGCGATGCTAAATACAGCCCGTCCGATCGCCGCAACTAACAATACCAGCCCTAACTGCCACAGTAACAAACGATCGCTGTCAGGAATAGCATCATTGACCAAAATCGAGGTGGCTTGCGGCGTCACCATCCCCAGCAGCGTTCCCAATATCCCCAGCCCAAAAGCAACGATCATGTCTTTTTCGTAGCCCTTCGTCCCGAACCGAAACAGTTCCACAGCGTTGCGAAGTAAAAGCGGCAGGGGTCGGTAAAACATTTGAGTTTCTGGCGACAACTCTTGGGCTACTGCTTTCGTTACCCGTTGGCGGCTGCGATCGATCGGATCGAACAAAGTATAGCGAGATCCCTTACCGGGCAGCAAAGCTACAGGACGGTTGTCGCACTTTGTATAAGCTAACAGCGGGCCGCAGTTTTGCCGCCACCAATCTCCTGCCAGCAACACGCGGCGGGTGCGAAATTGGGACGATCGCGCGATCGCCTCCATCGGATCTTTAACTCGACTCAAGTCTTCGGAACCCGCCGGGGGATTGACTGTTATCCCTTGTGCCTTACCTACAGCCCCAGCAGCGATTAACAGCGGCGTTCCTTCCTCAGACACCTCAGTTTTCCGGGGATGCAGCACCTCGGTTAACTCTCCCAAAGCTGTCTGAGTCACTTGGCGGTTTAGCTGTTCGCGTTCCTGAAACCGGCGGAATTCCTCTGCTTTTTGCTGGGAAACCAGCAAGTTCAAGCAGCAGCAAAAATACTCGTGCAGCAAAGCTAAACTCGGGCGCAGCCAGTCGGCATTTTCCACCTCTGCTGTTGAGAAAATTTGCACCTCAACTTCCCCGGATGCCACCAGTAGCATATTCCCAGCCAGGGGAAACGCTGGGGAAGCGGAATTTAACTTCAATTCCCCGACACTCGCATCGCCCGACGAGACGCGCACCCAGACAACAGTTCCCGGCGGCGATCGCAGCATTTGACCTTTTTGCAGCGATATCTGCTGCGAGGCTGCTAAAACAATAGTTTCTGGGGCAACTTTTTCCTCCGGGGCGTGAAGCGGATCTATCCCGTAGGGAATCACTCGTTCTCCCAAATGCTGTATCCACCCTTCCACAAGCGATCGCGTTTTGCCGTCACCAGCAGCAACTAAAGCGGCACAATCTGCGATCGCGATCGGTTCCAGTTCCGTTTCGGCGATCGCGATCGCCAGAAGTCCCCAACCTGGTTTTAAATTTTCTCCCCCCCCTTCTGCTTCTCCCCCCCTTAGCAAGGGGGGGCTGGGGGGGGTAGCAGCGCCGAACAAAGCCTCGCGGGAACTGACGCTGAACAGATAATAGCGGTTTCCCGCAGGCTTCTCACTTTGTATCTTTGCTGCAAAAACTGCGATCGCGCCCGATCGAACAATCCATACCCGATGCGGGTCATTCAGCAGCAGCGGTTCATTTCCTTTAATTCGGTGCAGTTTCTTAACAGGATTTAGATCGAGCATAGCTAGTAATTTGTGATTAGTAATATCAAGTCGGGTTAATCTCAAAATCTGGCACCATTCTCAATAAGTCTTTCATGGGCGGGCAGGATGCCCACCCCACAAGAAAACTCATTTGTGGAACAGGCGGCATCTTGCCTGTTCTGGCTCTCCTGCTCATTTGTGGAACAGGCATCTTGCCTGTTATTGAGAATGATGAAATGAGGTTAATTGCTGCTATTTATTGTTCGTTCCCAACCAAAAGAGCATAAGCTCCTCCCAACTTTTGCAACTCCTCATGAGTGCCTCTCTGAACAACTTTTCCCCCTGCAAGCATAATAATTTCATCGCAATCTCGAATCGTACTCAAGCGGTGAGCAACCACAATACAAGAAGTACCGCGACGCCTCAAATTGCGATCGATAATTAACTCACTTTCAGCATCCAGAGCACTCGTTGCTTCATCCAACACCAACACCGCCGGATTCCTCACTAATGCCCTGGCAATTTCCAAACGTTGCCGCTGTCCGCCGCTCATATTTGTCCCCCCTTCATTGAGTTGAGCATCGTATCCTCCGGGCATATTCAAAATAAGTTCGTGAATTGCCGCATCAATGCACGCTTGCACTAAATCTGCTTCCGGTACTGTCGGGTCCCAAAGCGTGAGATTTTCCCGAACAGTGCCGGCAAATAGAAATATCTCTTGTTCGACCATTGCCAGCGAATTCGCTAGGATAGAACGGGGAATCAAATTGCGGGGAACCCCGTCAAATAAAATGTCGCCATTCATTGGTTCGTAAAGCCCGGTCACAAGTTTGGCAATAGTAGATTTTCCAGAACCGCTGCCCCCGACTAACGCTACGCGCTGACCCGGTTTTACGGTTAAGTTCAAGTTTTCAATTAGCGGCGCTTCCAAACGGCTGTAGCCAAAACTGACACCGCGCAATTCAATCCAGCCCTGCAAATGAAAAGAATCTGGTGCAAGGGCGGCGGGGCTGTTTCCACTATTAAAAGAATCGCGGTCTGCTTCTGGATCTACAGGGTTTTGCAGAACGTCATCAAGTCGGCTTAAATCTGCTTCTAATTCTTGCAGAGTGCTGCCAAAATTGACTAGATTGTTGACTGGTCGCAGGAATTGTTGAGTGAGACTTTGATAGGCAATTAACATCCCGATACTCAAACCGCCGTTCATCACCCGCAAGCCTCCAACAACTAAGATAGCAGTTGCAGCTAATGCTGTTAAAAATGCTGGTAATATTGACAATATTTGAGTGGGCAAAGCCAATTCTTGCTGGGCGTTGCTCATTTTGGCATAGTAGCCGGCAAACTTAGAAAATAAATCGAATTCTAAACCGCTAGCTTTGACAGTTTCAATAGATTGAATGCCTGCAATTGCAGCACCGCCCACCTTACCTGTTTCCTGAGCTAATCTGGTGTTAGCATCGACGCGGCTGCGGGATAAAGATTGCAGTGCCAAAAAGTTTAAGGCTGCAAAAACAGCAGCAACACTGGTCAATACCCAGTCGTACATCACCATAATTATTGCATAGAAAACCATCATCACCGCGTCGATCGCAGTTGCAGCAAGTTTCCCCGATAAAATTTCAGCAACCTTGTCATTAACTTGGCAGCGGCTGCTAATTTCACCTGCAAACCGCTGGGCATAAAATCCCACAGGCAAGCGCAAAGTATGCCAGAGAAACTGTCCCGACATCGAAATCGCAAGCTTGTTTGCCAGCCGCCGCAAATAGAAAAGCCGCATCCGCGCTAGCAGCCCTTGGACGGCCGCCGCAAACAGCATTCCCAATATTAAAGGTCGCAGCCACTCGTGACGGTTTTCGACGAGAATTTCATCTACAAAAATTTGGGTAAAGGCCGCGCCAGCCAAACGGGGAACAGTCAGTAATAAACCAGCAATTAAACAAAATGCGATCGCCCAGCGAGAACTTTGCAATCGCGAATCTAAAGCACGGGCAATACTCGGTTTTTTCCCACCCTTTTTAAACTCTGGCCCCGGCTCAAAAGTCAAAACAACGCCAGTGTAAGCAGACTTAAATTCTTCTAGAGAAACAGTCCTCGGGCCCGATGCGGGGTCGTTGAGGTAAACGCGCTTTTTCTTGATCCCCTCAACCACCAAAAAGTGATTGAAATTCCAAAAAACAATAAAAGGCGGCGGTACAGTTTTCAATTCTTCGACAGTTTTTTTAAACCCTCTAGCATCTAAGCCGTAAATTCGGGCTGCTTTAAGGATATTAGAAGCTTTACTGCCATCGCGAGAAACGCCGCACTCGC
Organism: Microcoleus sp. BROC3; assembly: GCF_036702515.1. Classification (NCBI taxonomy): domain Bacteria; kingdom Bacillati; phylum Cyanobacteriota; class Cyanophyceae; order Oscillatoriales; family Microcoleaceae; genus Microcoleus; species Microcoleus sp. BROC3. The sequence continues at coordinate 34,825 of NZ_JAUBTQ010000033.1, read as the reverse complement.
TCCGCAATTGGGCTAAAGGTACCGGGTGTTCCCAGTAATTCAAAATAATTCCTAAAGCAGCAGCACCGCATTCTACTGCTTCCATTTGTAGCAGTGTGGGAGTGCGAACGCGCCTTAATTTGCGCGGCGTAAAAAACTTGTCAATCCAGGGAATTTTCATCTGTTATAAGGCTAAAATCCATAATAAACTTTGCTTGTAGTCGAGTCTAGATCCCCCTAAATCCCCCTTAAGAAGGGGGACTTTGACTGCTCTTGTCCCCCCCTTATTAAGGGGGGTTAGGGGGGATCGAGACTTCGATATAAACAAGAGAAACGGTCGGTGTAACGTATTTGTTGTCAGCAATTATCTCTCCCTGGGGACGAAAAAAAACTGACTAATAACGGTTAGTAAACGCCAGTCAAAGACCTAAAAATAGGAATCACGTAAGAAATCGGCGCTAACTGCCCGATTTGAACCCGAACTAGCGCCGTAGTACCGGGGGAAATTTTGAGAGGAGGCCCGTTGGAGGAAGACCATTTGTAACCGCTGATAGTGTTCGGATCTTGTTGCAATTCCACAAAGATTTGCACGGGAGCACCGCCGCCAGCGATGTTTTTCGCGATGCTGTCAGCCAAATTTTCATTGCCGATAATTGACGACATATCTTGATTAGTAACCGGAAAAGGAGAAACTTGGGTTACTTTGCCGACAATGCCGCCGTAGCGTTCCCGCTTGACGACGCTAGGGGTAACTTGTACAGTCATTCCCGGTTTAATTTGCTTGCCGTCTCTGTCAGCAAAATAAACAAGACTGACCATTTTTTCGCGAGCATTTTGAGATTCAACTGTCCCGATCCTTGTACCGATGTTCAGCATTTGACCTGCAACGGCGCTAACTTCTAAAACGCGGCCGTCGTATTGGCTGGTAATTTTGCTGTCGGTCGTCAACTGATTCTGCAAGTGGGCAATCTTGCGTTTAACTTCCTGAATTTGATTCGTTTGGGCGATCGACTTTTCTAAGTCTTGTTGAGCGAGTTTGACCGCTTGGGTTTCCATGTCTTTAATCTTAGTTTTGATTTCGTCAATTTTGTTCAGGTTTTGCAGGTACTCCCGTTCTGTGTTACTTTTCTGAACTTTAAGTTCTTGGAGATTGTTTTTAATTTCGTTAAGGCGGTTGAGATTTTGCAGGTACTCTCGTTCGGTATTGGTAGCCTCAACCTTGAGTTGCTGCCTGCTGTTTTTGAGGTCGTCAATTTTATTGAGATTTTGCAGGAATTCGCGATCGCTATTCGTTTTCTGAACGTCGAGTTCCTTTAACTGCGTTTCAATATCCGCCAGTTGCATCTGAGAGTCCGCGAATTCCTGTCTCGCTTGCAGCATTACATCCTCGCTGATCGCCCTCTCTTGTTCGTAAAGAACGCGGCGAGTTTCAAACCGCTGCTGTAAAGTTTCTACCAAAGAAGTGATGTGCTGTTTTCGCTGCAAAAGACTGTCCCGTTTTTTGGCGATCGCGACCAGAGTTTGCTGCCGCAATATCGGTGCAACTTGTTCCCGCCGCAAACTTTCTTCCAAACTTTGGCGTTTTTCTGCTAAGGCTGTCATAGTTTGCTGTCGCAGTACCGGCGCAATTTGTTCTCGGCGCAAACTTTCTTCCAAACTTTGGCGTTTTTGCTCTAATGCAGCCATACTTTGCTGGTGCAATATCGGTGCAACTGACTCCCTATTCAAGCTTTCTTGAAGGTCTTTTTGCTGCTGTTCGAGGGTTTTTAATTCCAGCGCAATTTGCTGTTTTTGCAGCTTATTAGTATCTTGCTTTTGCCCTTGCAGTTCAGCTAATTTCGCTTTTTCTTGCTCTAACTGCTGCTTGAGGTCGAGTTTATCAATTCTACCGATTTCTTGACCCCGTTTAACAACATCTCCGGGCTTGATATTTAGCTTTACTAATTGACCGGAACTAGCAGCTTGAAATTGCACGACTCGGCGGGGCAGAAGCAACACGCCTTGACCGGAAACAGTCAGCGGAATTCGCCCGATCGCACTCCAAACCCCAGCAGCAGCAACTAAACAGCCAATTGCAGTTAGCGGCAGCCACGATCGAGGGCTAACCACCTGCATCATTTGGTCTAGGCGTTCCGGTGAAGATAAGCGATCGATCGCTTCAGTAGTGAAAAGTTTGTTTTGTTTTACCTGCATCAGCTATTCCTTTCGAGAGTGCGATCGCGCTGTAAGCAGGGGTGTATTTGAACGGGAAATTCCTTGCAAGTCAATTGAGGCACAAACAATTTCCCAACAAACGTTCAAAGCTTCCGTGCAATTACTTGAATGTTCTCACTCCTGTTTGCAGCTTGCCTGTAAAATCACTGTACGACAATTAACTCCGGCAACACCCTAACCAGGAGTAGAGTTTTCAGCTAATAAAAAGACCAGGTTACAGCCAGCTTTCAGACGGGGGAATGACCCGAACTTTCGGCTAGGTATCGCCCGCAACTACAAGCTGTACAACCTTCGATCGCCCCGAGTACATCGATCGAATTAAAAGTTCAGCCTTCGAGAAGCTATATCGATCGCATCATCATTCTCAAAAAAATAGCAATTATCTGACTTGAACTCAGATAATTGCGCTTTTTTAATTCCCCAACAGGGCAAACCCATCAGGACGATGATTCTTGTGAAAGTTCAAACTGCGAAATCCGCGCTTTAAACAAACTGACCCGTTCCGGTCGATCGCACGCGGCGAATCCCAATCACCGACGGCATCGGCGATCGACGCCTGTCATTCTCAATATTACTAGGCCACAAACTGCCGCGAGAAACAGTGCGAGTCTGATTAAAAACAGCACCGTTCAAATCCAACATTTCAATTTGCCGACTCAGTACAGTACCGTCATCGATCGGGCAATCTTCCCCCGGATGCTGCACCGAAAGCAACAGCGTATCTCCCACAAAAGTCGGCCCCGTCATTTCGCACCGATTCGGACCGTAAGCAAACGGAATTACTGTTCCTGCATTCGGCCCGGAAGTCGGAATATAAAACAGCCAATTGTTGCCGAAAACTCCAGTAAAATCTGACACATTGCCCGTCTTTTTATGGTCGATCGCCGTTGGCTTTCCAGCCGCACCGACATCAAAACCGTTATGCGTGCTAGTAGACATATCAGTGACGGCCCAAATGTTACCTTGAGCGTCAAAATCCAAATTGTCTGCACTAGCAAATCCTGACCCAGCTACCGAACCAGCTTCTCCACCTTGAGCCAAACGCTGCCAGCGGAACGTCAAACCCGCACCGTCGGGACTGTCTTCAATTATTTTGTAAAGTCCTCCCGACTGCTGAGTGCTGTTGATTGCGCTACCGTATTTAGCAACAGTAAAAATGCGAGAATCCGGATAACCGTCGCTTCCCGGTGCGCCGTCAGTATAAGCAATAAAAACTTCCTTAGTAGTAGGATTTATTTCCAAATCTTCCGGCCGCGCCGTCGGAGTGCCACCAATCAAATTAGCAGCTAAGAAAGCATCAACTAAAACCGCACCTTGGCTGCTGTAAAAATTAGCAATAGTTTTATTGCTGTAGCCAGGAAGTGCTGTTGCTTCATTGGTTGTATCCATCACAAAAGAACCGCCGTCCTCGGTTTGACTAGCAATTCCGGCGCGTTTGGGCAAGCGAGTATTTGCATCTCTTTGAGCTTTGCCAAAACTTGCTAATTCCGCTTCGCCAACTTTAGAAGGACGCACCGGATTCGTCGGGCTATTTATAGTTAATGGCAGCCATCTTCCAGTACCGTTGCGGTTGTATTGGGCAACGTATAAAGTGCCGTCTTCAAACAAGCGGCTGTTGTTTTTATCTGCGGGATTGGTGACAGTACCGCTGCTGACAAATTTCCAGGTGTGTCCGCCGCGCCGATCGTCCCCCATGTACACTACTAATCTGCGGCCTGCTGCGGCGCGAATCGCGACGTTTTCATGGCGGAAACGGCCTAAAGCCGTGTGTTTGCGGGGGCGGAAACTCGGATCTTGAGGATCGACTTCTACCATCCAGCCGTATTTTTCGCCGACTAAGCCGAATTCTTCACCCGTAGTGCCCTTGGGGTAGCCGGTTTGACCGCCGTTGGGTTTGACGTTTTCCTGAACTCCCACGAAGAATAGTTCGCTACCTTGGAAGTTTTCTTCGGCGGAGAGGATTGTGCCCCAAGGGGTTGTGCCGCCGGAACAGTTGTAGGCTGTACCGATGATGCGGTTTCCGAGTCCGTCGCTGTTGACTTGCGCGAAGACTTGGGTAGCTGCTGGGCCCGTGCCCGTGAGGTACTCGTTATCCCCTTGTCTGGTTCCCCAGGAGGTGACATCTTTGTATTTGTCGGCACGCTGGCTGTTGATTCCGAGGCCGGAAAGTCCGTGAATGCGTCGGTTGAGTGGATCGCGGGCGATCGCCCCAAAGCGTCCGTTGGCTTGTTTGGTGATGCGGACGATCGAACCGCCGAGATTGTACAGAAATTCGCCGAAGCTATCGCGATTTTTTACGGATAAGTCTTTACCGAGTACGGCGCGATCAGTTGCTGGAAATGATGCCACATCTGCAGGCGCTTCCGGTGCCACTTTCGACATCGGGAAGGATACGTACTCGTGGTTAACCCAGAGATAGCCGTCGTCACTGCTGCCGCGAAGGGGTAGGAAGGCGGTGTAGTCGCAGTTGTAGCCGAAATAGTCGGTTGGATTGGGAAAAACTCCATCGCCCCAGCGGAGAATCACGTAGCGTTCGTATTCCGGCGGCACAACCACATCGTCAACAACGCTGTAACTCGTTAATTTAGTATCCTGGGAGGCAGCCATCACGGTTCCCTGTCCGTTTAAGCCCGTCGGCATAAAGCTGGGCAGTTCTCGATAAATCGGCAGCGGGTGGGGAAGTCTTAACGGAGTGAAAGATAGCGGCCCTATAACAGATTCCGCCGAGGTGGAATTGATGCCGAAGAGTGTTTGAGTTAGTTGAGGGGCAAGCACAGTGGTAGCTGCACTGCTGCCGAAGAAAATTAACAGTTGTCGGCGAGTTATTTTAGACATAAATTCCTGTTCAGCCCAACTTCCCTAATCAGATGATTCCGTATGAAACTCTATCACTGTTAAATTAAGGGGAGTTAATATGAAGGTTAATTAAAGTGGAATTATATTTGGGTTAATAATTGGTTATTGGTTGTTTGTTGTTTGTTATTTGTTGTTTGCTACCAATTCCCGATGCCCGATGCCCGATTTCAATCATCTCGAAAACCCGGATCGTTTTCTCGGGATGTCGATCGACTGGGCGCAGGTACATCGATCGCTTGCGAAGACCCAGAATTTGCGGGAAAAATATTGCCGTCTCTGAATCCCAGCAGCAATTGAGCATCGGCAAAATATCTAGTCCACTGTTCAATTCTCGCATCTTTCTGCCAGTCGTGGCGGGATACTCTCGATCGCAAAACCGGAACTCTTTGTCGGCGGCGATCGGCTGTAATGATGACTGTAACTTCTGTTAATGCCTGATTTTCTTGAAACGATCGGGCGATCGACTCTTTCGCTAAATCTTCCGCCTGCTGCACTAAACTCGCAAAAGATTGACTGCCGTCCGCATCTAGGGTAAGGTAGCGCTCTTTTGTTTCAGCCAAACCTATCGATATACTTGCTGCTAAACTGATAATTGCTAGAATGACGGCTGACAATAAGCGTAGGTACAAATTCATTATTTTTGAAACTAAATACTAACACTTGTCAATGATAGTTAATAAAATTTAACATCATGTTAATATTTGATTAAAATAATGTTTTGTGTCACCATATTTCCCTAAAAAAGTGTCCTGTAGGATCAATTTACCACCCAAAATTAGGCTTTTAGGGGCGGGTTTTACTCGAAATATTTGTCGGTAGTAAAGGATATCGATCAACCCGCCCCCGCGTTACTCTTCTTCCCTCTTCCTTCTTCCTTCTATCCGTTACATCCGTTACATCCGTTACACAATCCGTTGCCGAACCTTCTTCTTTATGAAACTAACAAAATGTGCGATCGCGCTTGGTAGCAACTTAGGCGACTCCCTCGCCACACTCAAAAGCGCGATCGCCACCCTCAACAACACCCCAGGAATAGCAGTAAAATCTCATTCAAGCTGGTATCAAACCGTCGCCGTCGGGCCGCCGCAACCCGATTACATCAACGCCTGTGCCATCCTCGAAGTTGCACTAAAACCCGAACAATTGCTAGCAACTTTATTAGAAATTGAAATAAAATTTAATCGAATTCGCCGAGAAAAATGGGGGCCGAGAACCCTAGACCTAGATTTGCTGCTGTACGACAATTTAATCTTAGAAACTCCGACACTGACTCTACCTCATCCCCGGATGACCGAAAGAGCTTTTGTATTAGTACCTTTAGCAGAAATTGCCCCGGATTGGGTGCATCCGGTGACGCAAAGTGCGATCGGCCAACTCCTGCAAACCGCAGACTGTTCCGGAGTGCAAAAATTGCCCTTGTAAAAATTGAGCAAAATTCACGGCTCTTACCAGTTTAAAAAAAATGCAACCGTAGGTAAGCTCCACACTGTGATAGTTATCAGTCATTCCCAATCTAAAATCTAAAATCTAAAATCTAAAATCGTATGAGATCGCCTATGATGTCTTAAATCGGTGCACTCAAACATTATTCGCTTGTCGCTTATGTCGATCGGTCAAGAACTACCCCAACTCCTCAAACAGCGCCTATTTTACCAAGGGCGCAAATTTAACTTTGACGTAGCTACCCTCCGTCTTCCCAACGGTTCCGAAGGCGAGTGGGAATGTATTCGCCACCCGGGCGGAGCACTTGCAGTTCCCGTCACACCCGAAGGTAAACTCGTCTTGGTGCGACAATACCGCTTCGCCGCCAAAGGGCGAATTTTAGAATTTCCCGCTGGTACGGTAGAAATCAATGAAAATCCCGCCGAAACTATCAAACGCGAAATCGAAGAAGAAACCGGATATCGCGCCGGAAAATGGCAGAGATTAGGGCAATTTTTTCTCGCCCCCGGTTATTCCGACGAAATCATTTATGCTTTCTTAGCGCAAGATTTGCAAAAACTGGAACAGCCGCCAGCACAAGACGAAGATGAAGACATTGAAACAGTTCTCTTCACTCCCGAAGAATTAGAAAAAGCTATCTTAGCTGGCGAACCAATTGACGCGAAATCAATTTCTAGCTTTTTCTTGGCGCGTCCATTTTTGACTTAAATAGGACTGACGAAAAAAACCCGGTTTCTTATAATCGTGCATCAAACCGATAAATCTTAACTTAGAAACCGGGTTTTTGACCCCGCGTGTGTCCGGGACTGTAAAATCTAAAATCTAAAATCTAAAATCTAAAATCGAATGTCCGATCTAATTTTATTTTGGCACCGCCGCGACTTGCGTATTTCTGACAACATCGGACTGGCAGCAGCGCGCCAGCAAAGCCCGAAAGTAGTCGGAATTTTTTGTCTCGATCGCAATATCCTAAATCGCGATGACGTAGCGCCAGCAAGAGTCACATACATGATCGGCTGCTTGCAAAAACTTCAGCAGCGTTACAGGGAAGCAGGCAGCCAATTGCTGATCATTCAAGATGACCCAATCCTAGGAATACCGAAATTAGCAACAGCTATAAATGCTCAAGCAGTATTTTGGAACTGGGATGTAGAACCCTACGCAAAACAGCGCGATCTGTCCGTATCAAACGCCCTCCAACAAGCAGGAATTAAAGTTCAAAATTTCTGGGATCAACTCCTGCACGCCCCAGATGAAATTCGCAGCGGTACAGGGACTCCCTACACAGTTTATACACCATTTTGGAAAAAATGGAATAGTAAACCCAAAGCCCAACCCGTAGAGACACTGCCGATAACTTATCTGGAATTAATGACCGGATTAACGGCAGAAGAACGAGAAATCGCCAATCAAGCAGGTGCAATGGAAACAGTGCCAACTGCCTCTAGTTTGGGATTTATTTGGGAAAATCCATTAGTAATAGAACCCGGAGAAGATGCAGCGCAACAAAAATTAGAAGAATTTTGCGATCGGGCAATTTACGAATATCAAGAACAGCGCAATTTCCCAGCAACTAACGGCACATCCCAACTCAGCGCCGCCCTCAAATTTGGTGCAATAGGCATCCGCACTGTTTGGCAAGCTACCCAGATAGTAATGGAAACTTGCCGCAGCGAAGAAGCGTGCACAAGCATCCGCACTTGGCAACAGGAAATAGCGTGGCGGGAATTTTACCAACACGCCATGTATAACTTCCCAGAATTAGCAGACGGCCCCTACCGTCAAGCATTCAAAGACTTTCCTTGGGAAAACGATGAAAAGCTCTTTCAAGCTTGGTGTAGAGGCAAAACTGGCTATCCTATTATTGACGCGGCAATGCGGCAATTAAATCAGACAGGTTGGATGCACAATCGCTGCCGCATGATAGTCGCCAGTTTCCTCACCAAAGACTTAATTATTAACTGGCAGTGGGGCGAAAAATACTTCATGCAAAAATTGATAGATGGCGACCTTTCTGCTAACAACGGCGGCTGGCAGTGGAGCGCATCGAGCGGCATGGACCCGAAGCCTTTGCGAATATTCAATCCCGCCAGTCAAGCTCAAAAATTCGACCCAGAAGGGGAATATATTCGGCACTGGGTTCCAGAATTGCGCCGGGTTGATACTAAATTTTTGCTAACAGGAAATATTTCGCCTTTAGAACGCCGACTTCTTCCTTATCCCTCTCCAATCGTAGACCACAACGAGCAGCAGCGCAAGTTTAAGGAACTGTACAAGCAGCAAAAATTGTAAATATATAGCACTTAGGCAGAAACCGGGTTTTTTACGCAAATCCTGCATTTTAGCCTTTAATACAGGTGAAAAACCCGGTTTGTTAACGTAATTGTGTCATTTGAGGTTGACGACATTAATATATGATATATTGTTGGTATTAAACACTTTATTCAGATACCAGACTTATTCAAAAACTAGGATATCTAACTGACACATTGATTCTCAGAGAAAAAGAAAATTTTTTATGATTCAAACCACAATCAAATCGATAATAACATTTGAAGAATTTTTAGAATGGTATCCAGATGGAAAAGGACGTTTCGAGCTACGCAATGGAGTAATAGTTGAGATGAACCCAAATGGCGAGCATGAGGAAGTTACAGGTTTTCTCATCCGAAAAATTAACGTAGAAATTGACCGTTTAAATCTTCCTTATGTAACACCCTCAACTTATTTTGTCAGACCTCCAGAAACGACCACGGGCTACCAGCCCGATCTCATAGTCTTAGACAAAACAGCCTTAATTTCAGAGCCACTCTGGAAAAAATCATCAGTTATTTCTCAGGGTAGCTCTGTCAAGCTTGTTGTCGAAGTAGTTAGCACTAACTGGCAAGATGATTACCTGGTAAAAGTGGCTGAGTATGAAATATTGGGTATCCCGGAATACTGGGTTGTTGACTATGCTGCTTTGGGTGGCAGGCGGTTCATCGGTAATCCCAAACAACCTACTGTCTCGGTTTACCAGTTGGTTGATGGGGAGTACCAGGTTAGCCAGTTCCGAGAGGGCCATACGATTATTTCGTCTGCATTCCCGGAACTTAATCTGACTGTTGAGCAGGTTTTTAGCTCTATAACTTAAATAAATCGGAGATTCAAATGGTAACGCTGCAATTAAGACAAATCATTGTACCACCTGGACATAGAGTGCTGTTAGATGATGTCAAGTGGCAGGAATTTGAAGCAATTTTAGAAGAGTTGGGAGAACACCGTGGCTCTAGAATAGCTTACAGTCAAGGAACTTTGGAGATTAGGATGCCACTACCAGAACATGAATTCAATAAGGAAATCATTGGCGATATGGTGAAAATCTTACTCGAAGAACTTGAAATTGATCGAGAATGTTTTGGTTCGACGACTTTTAAGCGAAAAAGTATGTTACAAGGAATTGAACCTGACAACTGCTTTTACATTCAGAATTACGCTCTAATGATTGGCAAAAAGCGGATCGACTTAACTGTCGATCCGCCGCCTGACTTAGCAATTGAAGTCGATTTAACTTCCAAAACTCAACTGGACGCTTACGAAGCTCTGGGAGTACCGGAAATATGGCGCTATGAAAATAAGAAGCTTCTGATTAATGTGCTTCAAGATGGGAAATATGTTGAATCGGAAATTAGTCCGATTTTTCCCAATCTGCCAATTATTGAAGCTATTTCTCAATATTGCGAACAAAGCCAAACAGTGGGGACGAGTCAAACTCTCAGATTATTTCGCAAGTGGGTTAAAGACCAAATAAAAAATTGATATGAAATCCCTATTCCCCGCACTTGCTGTCAGAACTCCGGCTTATTTACGATCGCAAAAAAGCCATTTTCTCACAGCCAGCCTCCTAATTCCGTTGTATTTTTAATTTCGCTTTTGGGAAATAGAGAGAGAGTAAGGGTGTTGACCTTGAGATCGATCGCCCACAAAAATAACATAAGTCCCCTTGTCCCCATAACCGGAAAATTCTACATTCCCCGCAGCAGCATTCGCCGGCAGCACGCAGAAACGCCCCCTCGGCCCCTGAATCATCAAACTTGGAGCTCCAGCGGTTTGTACTGCAATCCGCCAGTAAGGCAAATCCTGCGTTACTTCGATAACGTGGTTGGGTGCTTGGGAGACAAAACCGCAGTCGCCGCTATTGTTCGGGCCGCCGGAAACTCCAGAAACTCCCAGCGGTTCGGGAAATCCCGGAGCAATTTGTAGCGGTTGGCTCCGAAGGGCACCGGCATCCGCTAAAATCATTGCCAAGGCTACGGTCACGATCGGGCTAAACCACAGTTTGCCGCGATCGCCCGGATAATGGATCTTCATGTTTCCTCACACAATGACATTTGGTTCTAGTTCTTTGACGGTAGGGGATAACGGCTGTTCCAAACACATTAATCTAAAATAACTTCGGAATTTTTTTATGAATCCTCAAAATAACTTCAATTGGCAGCAAGCGTTCGGAGAACTAAAAGCTAAAGTAGAACGATCGCCACTCATCACACAAAATTCAGACAGCTATCAAGCCGTCGGAACCTTCTACAATCAATTACTGGACAAGTTTCAAAGACTCCCCAAACCGGGGCAGGTGGCAGCCTTTGCCGTCGGAGCGATAATTGTCCTGACAGTCTTTAATAGTGTCGTACAGCTAATTTCAGCGCTGATGACTCTTGCCGTTCTCGGAGTGCTAATCTACATAGCGTATAAATTGGCAATTTCCCCCCAGTCCTCAAATACTAACGACAAATAATAGGAATTTCTAAATATGGCTAACCCCACCGCGCCCAGCGGCATCAATCAACCCGATCCGTCTTGGCAAACACAATCCAAGCAAATGCCACTGCTGGTTCGCAGGTGCGGCGCTTGGGCTGTGGAAATTTCGTTAATTGCGGCCAGCGCCCTCGTTCCCTTCAGTATCGGGGCATTGGTCAACCAGGAATCTCAAACCGTGCCGCTCAATTCCTCAGTAGCAGCAGCATCCGAAACCGTCGCCCGTACCTTGGGCATACCCGTGCGCGATCGCAGCCCCAGAGTCGCACCCCTAACTAATCTATTCTGGTCAGGGGCGCTGCTGGCACCGGCAGTTTTAGCGGGGTGGCAACTGTTTTTGCTCGCCAGAACCGGTCAAACTCTCCCCAAACGCTGGTTCGGGGTCAAAGTGGTCACAGCGTCGGGTACTCCTCCGGGTTTTGGGCAAGTGCTAATTCGCGAAAGTTTGGGGCGCTGGGGAGTGCCTCTGGGCGTCGCTTACGGCATTTGGCGCTTGAGCGGTGCGTTTCCTGATTTGCTGATTTTAGGGGGGCTCAGCGGCTTGGCAGTGCTCGCAGACGGCGCTTTTGCATGGCGCAACAAACGGCAATCCGGACACGATCGCCTCGCCAATACTTTGGTCGTCAACGCTCGATCGAATCAACTGTCTGACACTCCTGTCCCGACTCAAGATTGGACTGAGGAAGACGCGCAGATTGCGGCATTGGTTGTGACTCCGCAAACCGGGCTGAAAGCAAATGCCAGTTTGTGGAATTGGATGCGCCAACACCCAGGCACAACTTTGGTGATAGTTACCGTCGGCAGCGCGGGATTGATTTTAACTTTGTTTGTCGGCACTCTCATCTACACTCAAAGTCAAGCAAATATGCGGGATTCCCGGCAGCGGAACGACGAATTATTTGTAGCTTTAGTCAGCAAATTGTCTCCCACATCAGCTAGCGGGGCATCGGGCAGGCGATCGGCCATTTTGGCTTTGGGGGCGGTGGAAGACTCCCGCGCCGTACCCCTGCTAGCGGATTTGCTAGCTCAAGAAGACAACCGCGCCATGTTGGACGCGATCCAGCAAGCTTTAGTCAGTAGCGGGCCGAAAGCTTTGCCTGACTTGCAGCGGTTGAATCAAGCCCTCAGCAACGATCTCGATTCCCTGCGCTTTGGCGGCAAGGCCCCGGAACGCGAGTTAGCGGCCGCCCGCCAGCGAACAGTACAAAGGGCGATCGGCAAAATTCTCACAGTGTATAGCAGCCAACTCAACGGCGCGGATCTCAGTCGCACAGATTTAGCTCAAAGTCCTGCAGGCCCGTCTCAGTTTACTTTAGTTTTAAACAAAGTTGACTTGTCGGGAATTAAGTTGAGAAATGCCAATTTAACCAATGCCAGCTTCCAGGGAACTCGCTTTTACGGCACCGGCGAAGACAGGCGTCCGGCTACCTTTGACGATTGGATTTCTGACTTGAGCGGCGCTAATTTGGAAGGAGTAAATTTGACCGGGGCGTCTTTGAACAGTGCTGTAATGAACCGGACTACTTTTGTGCGCGCTGTCATGAACAAAGCTAATTTGTCAAACGGCAATTTGAATGCAGCTAATTTCAGCAGTGCTATTTTAATTGGAGCCAATTTGCAGGAAGCACTGTTAAAAAATGCAAGTTTTACCGGGGCAGATATAGGAAGCGCGAATTTGTCAGGAGCAGATTTGTCAGGCGCGCGTTTGGCAAAAGTGAAGGCTCAAGGCGCTCAGTTGTCCTTGACAAATTTGTCTAAATCGGAATGGCAAGGTGCTGATTTGTCCGGTGCTGATTTGAGCGGCGCAAACTTACAAAATGCCGATTTGAGTTCGACTAAACTCGCCAACGTGAATTTAAAAGATGCTCGGTTGCAAGATGCTAATTTGCGGAATGCGGAGGTGAGTTCGGTTGATTTTAGGGGCGCAAATTTAGCGGGCGTGAATTTTAAAGGCGCTGTGTTTCTGGGGAAAACAGCTCCGGATCAATTTATTCAAAGTCCGACTGGTAGTAAATCGGGTCGATTCCAAGGAGTTGATTTTGCGGAGGCTAAGAATTTAGATAAAAGTCAAATTGCTTACATTTGTTTGCAGGGGGGGATTCATCCGAAGTGCCCGCAGAAGAATTAATGATTGGTTGTTAGCGAGTAGGGTAATACAGTTGAGCAAAGAACTGGTAGGGTAAAATTATGAGCATTAAGCGAATCATTTATCTCATCCTAGCAATTCTGGGGCTTGTGCTGCCTTGGTACTATAACTTGCAGTTTTTTAGCAATGCTGGCTTGCTCGACTTTGTAAACGAGAGTTCGGCTAATCTTGCTGCGAAATCGGTAAGTTTAGATTTGTTTATCGCAACTGTAGCAGGAAGCACTTGGATGTACGTCGAGTCGAAACGATTGGATATAAGTTTTGTATGGCTGTACTTACTTCTGGGTGTGCTTGTTTCGTTTTCATGCGCTTTCCCGCTTTTCTTGTTTGTGCGGGAAACCAAGCTGGAAACATCAAGTGAAGTCTCAAGTTGAAAAGTTGTTTAACCGGTTATTACCGCGCAGCACAATAATTCAGTGCAGGCGATCGAGGTATTGTACAATTTCCGGTAAAATCACTGTTATAGGTTTGTAGTGATGACAGAAGTGCTCAGAATTTTATGAGGATTAAAGTTATCACTACCAATCAACTTAATAGTTCTCGTTCGAGGTTGCCTAATATTAATAGCAATTTCACTCATTTCTTCCTAAAAACTTTTGTGTTGAGTTTCGTTCTACGGGCCCAACCTACTACTGCATTGTTGATTGATAGGACTTACGCGCGGGTGGTCAGAAACCGGGTTTTTCCGAAAGACGCGTTACAGACCGCAGAACAGCGTAAAAAACCAGGTTTCAGCAGGTTTTGATGCGTAAGTCATAATTGAAATTGCTATTACGCAATAGCATCCGAACTGACCAGATTCTCAAATTGCGCCAGTAGCATTCCATCACCATTATTTGCAACTCCAAAAATTTTAGGTAGCTGACCTGTTTCAGCGAGAACTTGTCTCACTTCTCGGTTAGATACATCGGCTAGATTTTTGTTATTTAGAAGCGCATTAATCGCAGCGATACCCACACCTTGACCAACTGCGGCGTTGAATTCAACTATTCTGCCGACAGAACAGGCAAACCCTTCAAATCCTGAACAGGGACTGACTACTGCCAGGTTAGGAACGTTTTTAATTAATGCGTGGCGGATGCCAATATTAAAGATAGGCTGTTTAAAACTCAGACTTTGAAACCATCCTAGACTGTTTGCTTTCTCGCCAATACCCGGGATGCCTCCGCGTACATCAAAATGATAGCTAAATGTTGCCAGTGCCTCATTAACTGGTACGCCACCTAACAGCATTTGTGCGCCAGTTAAAGGTTCTACAACTCCCGTCACATTGCCGGCGTGTCTGATATAAAGTTCTGAGGCATAAGTAACAGAAGTAGCCCCCAAACTCCTCAGCCAAGTTGTAAGAAATAACATCTCCTTTTGCATATTAGCCGTGGGTTTGCTCCCGCTTCTCGCTAAGGCTTCTGCTTCGCTGGCGCTGACTGCAAATAAAATCGCATTCCACGAAAGTCTTTGATTTGGAAGTATTGCTATATTTCCCTCATCTAAAATTACGCCGGTTTCAGGAAAAGATAGTTTTATTCCTCTAAAGGAGTGGTAAGCTACAGACAGAGCCGGCGAGCGAACATCTATGTAATCGTTACCCGCCCACAGAGTTTTGAGATTGCCTCTAGTGTCGATCATTTCCCGCCGAAGTTCTTCTGCTAGTTTGGCATCCTTGCCTGCCGCGTACAGCAAAAAATATTGACTCTCGGAATCGGCAAGGTTTGTGAAGCGTTTGAGATAAATGTAATCGAGTTCTTTCAGTGCTCTTGCACTGAGTCCTTGGGTTTCAAAAACGAGGGTGACTGGAAGTTCTGAATTAGGCAGACCAAATGTTTCAAATCCCTTTAGCTTTCTCACGCCGGCGGCTTGAGCTAATTCGGCATTGACAGTGGCATCAATAAATTGCTTGCCGGCATAAACTATGCCTTTAGATGTGGTTATACTGGCAATTTTCTGACCTTCTTTATTGACTGATTGAATTTCTACTTTGCTGAGGAGATCGACTCCAGCTTGTAACAGCATTTCTTTCAGCGCTGCACTGGCTTTGCGGGGGTCAAGTGCAATTGCGGTGACACCTGATTTTTGCAGGAACTCTTTATAGATTGCCGCCGGTGAACCAAATATATCTAAATTTAAAGATTTTTGAAGTTCTTGACTAATCTGACTTCTATCTAAATAAGCAAGGCCGCCTCTTACCAAATGCCCGCCAATTCCTTCTTGCAAGCTTCCTTTAGACATCAGCAGAACTCGCGGATAACGCTTTGTCCGGCGACGATATTCTCTGGCAGCCGAGATAACAGCTAAAACTCCTGGAACTTCATCACCAAAGCCGATGACATCGTAAGAACGCAGATCCATGACCATTATTTAATAACCTCTGCTGATTGTCATTTTTTTGAGCTGCATCTCAATGTTTCCCGTCAAACTCTCTGTTTTTTCCAAATCTAGCTGCATCTTTCCTGATTTTTGCGATAAATATTCACCTATTCCTGGATGCAGCAACCGGGTTTTTTCCAGAAAAGCTTTCGTTGAGGACGATCGACCTCGGTTGAAAAACCCGGTTTCTAAGCGTCCAGAGTCCGTCAGTCTGGTGCTCTTGATTGCCATCAGCTCAGATTATCAGGATCTATCCCCAACTCTCGCAATCGCTGAGCCAATCGATCGGAACGTTCAGCCAATCGATCGGCGCGCTGCGATTCCTGTTGGGCGCGCTGGGCTGATTCTTTCACCTGTTCTTCAGGAGTCAGATAACGTTTTCCATCGGCATCATACCAATACAACCACTCCCTTGTCACCCCAGAATAACTTCCCCTTTCACAACCAATCCCCAAACCAATTTCAGGCATCCAAACTGGATGTCCTGGCTGTAACTCGTACTTCCCATTGACTAACTTGTGTACTTCCAAATGAGGTTTACGGCGGCGGCGAGAAGAATAAATGACGTAATAAAGTACGCCTAAAGTTTGATAAGTCTCCAATTTTGTGCTGTATTCCTTGCGATAAGTTGGGGAAACAACTTCTAGCACAAAAGTAGGCAGAACATTTTCATCCCACAGCACGTAACTGGGGCGCAATTCTTCGTCGTAAAATCGTTCTACTCCTAAACTTAAGAAAGCATCTGGGACAATGGGCGGTTCGTCAGGGTGATGATAAATACCCATATCTATGCCAAAAAACCAGTCCATGCGTTCTGCCCAAAGTATCAGCAAGATTGCTTTTAACAACCCTGGTATTAGTTCTTGCAGTTCGTTATCCACAGGCTTTTCATCTGAGTCTGGTAGTTCATCGGCTGAGGGCCAGTGCCTCGGAAATTTGTAATCTAACATGGCGGCTTTCCTCAAAACTCACTAAGATTATAGCGTTTACTTGTTTTGCGATAGTTGTCGATCTGGCTACAAACTACTTTATAAATACTAAAAGAATATTTATTTAACCAACCGCGAAGGCGCGTTAGCGAAGCGGCGCGTTCGCGCTATTGTCGCGAAGGAAGAGAAACAATAGAACCAAGAAAATAGGTAATCTCGACTGAGTTAATCTGAATGAATTTTTGTAAAAAATTTGCTGAGACTTACGCGATCGACTAAACTATGTCTAACCAGTCGGTTCTAATGGGGAGCAGCCGTTAGAGGAAACGGGGAAAGTTCGGTGCAAGTCCGGCGCTGTCCCGCAACTGTAATGAAGGTCATGTCGCTTTCTGAGTCAGGATGCCCGCCGATGTGTTAATTTACATAGTCTCATCTGCGAGGTTCAGCGTGAAGGCCAGAAATCGGAAATTGGTCAGCTTGGGATTGATGGCTGGCTTGAGTTGTTATATTGTCTTGGGCTCGGCAACGCCCGCCGCAGCTATGCACATTTCGGAAGGTTTTTTGCCGGTGCAATGGGCTGCGTTTTGGTGGATGGTGGCGCTGCCTTTTTTTGCAGTAGGTTTGCGATCGATTACTCGCATTACAAAAGAACACCCGGAACTTAAACTCTTGCTTGCTTTGGCGGGTGCGTTTACTTTTGTGCTTTCTGCTTTAAAAATTCCCTCGGTAACGGGCAGTTGTTCTCACCCAACGGGTACGGGTTTGGGTGCAATTTTATTCGGCCCTTCGGTGATGGCTGTACTGGGGGCTTTAGTCCTGTTGTTTCAAACGTTACTGTTAGCGCATGGCGGCTTGACAACGCTGGGAGCGAATATGTTTTCGATGGCGATTGTCGGCCCTTTCGCTGCCTATTTTATCTATCAATTGCTGTTGCGAACTGGCAGCCAGCGGGCGGCAATTTTTTGTGCGGCGGCTTTGGCAGATTTGCTGACTTATGTGGTGACTTCGATTCAATTAGCGTTAGCTTTTCCGGCAGCCAGCGGCGGTTTTGTGGCTTCGTTTCTCAAGTTTGCGGGCATCTTTGCTATCACTCAAGTACCGCTGGCTATCAGTGAGGGATTGCTGACTCTATTGGTCTGGAATTGGCTGCATTCTTACGGGAAGCCGGAGTTGGAAACTTTGAAATTATTGAGACAGGAGTCATAAGCCGTGAATCAAAAACCTACAAAAAATAACCAATCTACTTCGCGGCAAAATTGGCTGTTGGCTGGCGCGGTGATGGTTCTGGCAGCGTTTCCTCTCGTTTTTGTGCGAGGTGAATATGGTGGTGCCGATGACCAAGCTAAGAAAGCAATTACTGAAATTCAACCGGGTTATAAACCTTGGTTCAATCACTTGTTTGAGCCGGCTAGCGGAGAAATTTCAAGTCTATTGTTTGCGTCTCAAGCAGCAATGGGGGCTGGCGTAGTTGGGTACGTCATTGGGTTGTATAAAGGCCGATCGCAATCTCGGCAGCAGTCCGATCGTAAATCGTCGGAATGAACCATCAGATTGACAGTCTGGCTTATACAAATCGCTTGCGGGGGTTGCCGCCATCTCACAAGTTATCCTTTGCGATCGCCCTTTTAATTCTGTCTCTAGTTTCTGGGGCGATCGTCCAATTGTCGATCGCCCTTTGGTTGGCCGTCTGGATCGTCGTCTATGCGGGTATTCCGGGGAAACTGTATTTGCGGTTGCTGTCGCTACCGTTGATGTTTTTGCTGACAAGTTTGCCTGCTTTGGCGATGGGTGCGGTTGCGGGCGATCGTATCCCTGCAATTCAGTGGGATATTTGGCAAGGTTGGGGCATTAGCACCGGCACTTTTTATCTGTATGTGAGCCGCACCGGAATATACCAAGTGAGCTGGCTGTTTGCCCGCGCCTTCGCATCGACAAGCTGTATGTATTTCATCCTCTTGACGGTGCCATTTACCGAAATCTTGCAAATTCTCAGACAATTACGCTGTCCAGAGTTAGTCACGGAACTGCTATTACTAATGTATCGGTTTATTTTTAGCTTATTGGCGATCGCCGATGAACTTTGGATTGCTCAAAACTCTCGCTGTGGCTACCGCACTTGGAAGCGGGGAATGCAGAGTTTAAGCATTTTAATCGGGCAATTGCTTCAGCGAACTTTGGAAAACTACCGTCAAGTATCGCTGAGTTTAGCCTCGCGCGGCTTTAATGGAGAACTGCGGGTTTGGAATTCTTACCCTTATAAACCTTCGCGAAGATATACATTTGAAGCTGTGTTTGGCTGTACGGTTTTAACTTTGTTAGGTGTTGTATTTTAATCTAATTAAACTTTGGGGCGGGCGAGAAGCCCACCCCACTCCTGGTTTCAAGAAACAGGACTGTCAAAATTAGAGGTGCACCACATTAGCAATTCTAAATGAATTGTGAGATGGGCTTCTAGCCCGTCCAAGCTAGAAGCCAACCATCCCAAGCTTCATTTTATCAATATGACGTTTATGAACTAAAGTAATGATTTTTATGAATTGACCTTACAAGAAACCTATTGAATAATAGTAATCAATAGCTGTTCTGTAGGGAAATTACATTATGAACAAACGGCAGTTCAAAAAAATACTTTATTTCTTAATGACCTCTTTGACCGTATTTATGGTCACAGTCACTCATGCAGCAGCCCAACAACTACCGTTTTACTGGGATAATATTAACGTCATCATCGACGTTCAGACGAACGGAGATATGTTAGTTACAGAAACCCAAAAATATGTGTTCACAGCCGACTACAATACTGAACGATATCGCTATATTCCTCTAGGTAAGGTAGATGAAATTAAAGATGTCATCGTTCAAGAAAATAATCAAATAATTCCGAGTAGCACGGGGATTGAAAACAATGAACTTTGGATTCGTTGGCAACATCGATTAAAACCGCCAGAATCACATACTTTTGTCATCAAATATCGCGTGGTAGGCGGATTGCAGGTAGATGGTGAGAAGGCTCTAGTTTATTGGAAAGCCATTGCAGCAGGTCGCAAAGCTCCGATTAATACGGGAAAAGTTACGGTGAAATTACCAGAAGCTTTGTCAGGTCAAGTTCTCTCGTTTACGAATTTTGGTACAGCCGCAGTTCCGCGTCAAGTAGATCCTAAAACATTTGAGTTTGTGGCAAGTCAGCCTATTCAACCAGAACAAGAATTAGAAGTACAAATCGCATTTCCTCAGCAAATTTTGAATATACCTCAACCTAGTTGGCAACAAACTGGCAACCAAGCTCAATCTTCTTCGGGAGAACAAGGCTTTTTCCTAGACCCCGGAGCCATTTTTTTTCTAATGTTGTTCGGACTTTTTCCAGCTTTAGGAATTATCACATCCATTGCAAATCGACGCTGCCCTGATTGTAAAAAGTTCAATCTCAAACGAACTTATAAAGTTTTGATTCCTGCAACTACTAGCCGTTCAGGAAAGCAGCAAGTTACCCACCACTGCGGAAGCTGCTCTTACCATAATGAGTACGAAGCAGTAATTCCAGTCATTAGCAATCACAGCGGTGGCGGTGGCGGCGGTGGTGGCGGTGGCGGCGGTGGTGGCGGTGGCGGCGGTGGTGGCGGTGGCGGCGGTGGCGGTGGTGGCGGTGGTTAATATCAACGAGACTTACGCATCACAAGCAAAGAAACCGGGTTTTTACTGAATCTGCGGGTTGTAACGAAGTATTCTGGCAAAAAACCCGGTTTCTGAGCTCCCGCGCGTCCAGGAATATTGTTGATAATTCTCGTATTATCGTTAGTTTAGCGGGCCGAATTTGAATCAGGGCGATCGGACTTCCTGCAAAAGTTATTACAAATATGACTTTTATGAACTAGATCCATGAATTAAATGAATTGACGTGAACAGTAATTTGTGGAAAAATTACTGTATCAAAATAAACAAAAAAATCATGTATCAAAATACTAACCAAAGAAAAAACCCACCGCCCGTTGTTTTTATTATTGCCATCGGCTTAATTGGGCTTGGCGCATACAAGTTCCTTCCCGGTTTATTGAATGCCAAAAATTCAAATACACCTCCATCGACATCGACATCGACATCTACACCGGCACCGGCACAGATCGCATCGGGAGCGATCGGCAATCGTATCAGTTTAGGAAATCAAATATTGCTGACATCCTACACAACCCCCGAAAAACAAGCAGGAGTTCAAGCTTTTGCTGAGGGAAATTACCAAGCTGCCGCCCAAAATTTTCAGGCATCGCTGCAACAAAATCGCAACGACCCGGAAACCATTATCTATTTGAATAATGCCACAGCCAGCAATGGTTCTTCCTTAAAAATTGCTGTCAGCGTCCCCATTGGTAGCAACCCCAATGTCGCCCAAGAAATCCTTCGAGGTGTTGCCCAAGCTCAGGATGAAATCAATACTAGCGGTGGCATAAACGGCGCAAAACTGCAAGTAGAAATTGTCAACGATGACAACAGTCAAGAGGTGGTCAGAGAAGTTGCAAGGACATTGACAAAAGATCCGAGTATATTAGCAGTAATTGGACACAATGCTAGCAACGCATCTCTCGAAGCTGCTCCGATATATCAGCAAGAAAAACTGGTAATGGTGACACCGACGAGCTTTGCCAACAATCTATCAGGATTTGGCAGCTACATCTTTCGGACAGTACCCAATATTAGCTTAATGGCTGCTCCCTTAGCAGAATATATAGTTAAAACAGAACGCCAAACTAATATTGCCGTTTGTTATGACTCGCAAGCACCCGATAACATCTCCTTTAAAGATGAATTTGTGGCTGCTCTTACTGCTGCTGGAGGCAAATTAATTCCCACTGTTTGCGACTTTTCACTCCCTTCTTTTAGTGCCGAAAATGCACTTGCCGATGCTGTCAGCAAAGGTGCACAAGGATTGATGGTAGCGCCCCACGTCGATCGCATTGACCGTGCCATTTCTCTGGCTCGCATCAATCGAGGCAAATTGCCACTCTACGGCAGCACTACGCTCTACACCTTTCAAACTTTAAAAGACGGACAAAGCGACGTTAACGGCTTAGTATTGCCCGTTCCCTGGCATCCTGAAACTAATCCCGGTAGCCGTTTCCCAGAAAATGCCCGCCAGCGTTGGGGAGGCATTGTGAATTGGCGAACAGCAACGAGTTTTGACGCGACTCAAGCTGTGATCGCTGGCTTGCGGCAAAGCAATACGCGGGAAGGATTGCAACAAGCACTCAGAAATCCGAATTTCTCGGCAGCAGGATCGAGCGAGGATGTGAAGTTTTTGCCCACGGGCGATCGGGCTGGTAAGCCGATTTTAGTGCAAGTTAAACAAGGAGGAAGCACTGGCTATAACTTTGTCCCGTTGCGGTAAGTTGGTTAAGTGCGATCGCACTCACATCTGGCACATTCTCAATAAGTCTTTCAGGGGCGGGCAGAATGGCCACCCCACAATAAAATTCCCTCTTTGTGAAACAGGCATCTTGCCTGTTTCTTAGCATAATTAAAATCTACTTTTCTGTTGAATTAGCAAAAATTTTAATAATATAAAATGAAATGAGTAGATTAAAGGAGAGCGTTGTGTATGATCGCGCCAGTTGAAACCAAAACCTACACGGCTGAGGAATATCTAGAATTGGAAATCTCTTCTCAGGAGCGGCATGAATTTATCAATGGGGAGATTGTTCTGATGGCTGGTGGCGCACCGGATCACAATGAAATTACCACTAATTTAGTTGTTGCGCTGAAACTGGCGTTAAAAGGGAAACCATATCGGACTTTTAGTTCGGATCAGCGGCTGTGGATTCCCCAGCTTAATAATTATACTTACCCCGATGTGATGGTGGTTGCGAAATCGATCGAGCTGCAATCTGGACGGACGGATACAATTACTAATCCTGTGTTCATTGCTGAGGTGCTGTCTAAAGGTACCAGAGCTTACGATCGAGATGAAAAGTTTTCTGCTTATCGCACTATCCCTAGTTTTCAGGAGTATTTATTAATCGACCAATATCGGCGACAGGTGGAGCAATACTCTAAAACTGATGCGAATAAGTGGATTTTTTCGGAATATAGCTGTATGGGCGATCGGCTGAGTTTAACATCTGTTGCTGTGGAAATTTCGCTGGCCGATTTGTATGAAAATATTGAGTTTGGTGAATAGGCGGACGGTTTTTTGTCAAATGTTCCAAATAGTGGTAATATTCCCGTATATCGATCGGCTCTGATGGAGAACAGCCATCAGACGTAAGGGGGAAAGTTCGGTGCGAATCCGGCGCTGTCCCGCAACTGTAAGGAGATTCTTGCTTCTCTGAGTCAGAATGCCCGCCGATTTGTTTACCTGTTGTTTTTCATCTGCGAGGTATGGATGATGGTGAGTTTATTATTTTTTTTATTATTGGATTGGGGTTTTTTAACCGCAGATATCTGCCGATAAACACAGATGAACGCTGATGTAAGTCGATTTGTGTTCTGAAGGGTATCTTATTTTAATGGAAATGAAAAGAAATGCGAGTTGAAGATAGTGTTTGGCAGGGTAGTTTTGGCTACTGGCAAAACTTGTTTATTCATCAGAATATTTTGTCGATCGGACATACTGCTTGGAATGGTTTTTTGCATCGAGGACGAGGCTTGGTTGCTTGCAAAATCAATAGTCCCATTAACGGCTCTGTGAATTGGAGCGTAGATACTATAAAGTACGATCTGCAATTTATTTCCGAGTTGGAGGCAACCGCTTATTTGCAACAACTAGAAATAGAGGAGAACACTGTTTCAAATCTGCTCCAAATCATTGCTGGCTACGAACCCAAGGAAGGAATTATATTTTTGTCGATCGCCAACGCTCAGATTGATATCAATTTGTTGCAAAAGTTGGCAATTTCTCCTGTTGAGTGCTATGAACAGGTATGCAAGCGCTGGGAAGAATTTCAACTCTGCCCAAAATCTTAAAACTTACTAAATTTTCCGAATGTCGCAGCCAAAATCAATCGAAATTTCCAAAGTAACTCGCTACCAAAATGCAGCGCTTAATTACTATTTGGGCCTGACAGATTCGCCCTACCTTCACTACGGCTATTGGAAAACCCTACCTGTGCCCGCTGAGGAACTGACGATCGCGCGGCTGCGCGTCGCTCAGCAAGCTTACACAGATAAACTCTTGGATTTTATCCCCAAAGACATCAAAACCGTGCTGGATGTAGGATGCGGGATAGGGGGAAATGCGGCTTATTTGCTCGATCGAGGTTTTGCAGTCGAAGGGCTCGCACCCGATCCGTTCCAACAACAGCGCTTTCTTCAGTGTACGGGCGATCGGGCAATTTTCCACCTCACGAGGTTTGAAGACTTCAAAGCAACCCATTTCTACGATCTTATTCTCTTTAGCGAAAGTAGCCAGTATATGTCGGCTGTTGATATTGCTAAGGGTGCTGCCACTGCCCTCAATCCTGGTGGTTATGTACTGCTTGCCGATATGATGCGCTCTGATGTTAACTATACAGAGGGAATGTTTTCTAACTGTCACGTGGTGAAAGAGCTTCAGATTGCATTGATGCAAGCGGGGTTCAATGTAGTAAAAACTGAGGATATTTCGGCTCATATTTTACCGACGATTGACCTGTATGTCGATACTTTCCGCAGGTTTGGACTGAACACAATGATTTATGTTGCGGATTTGATTGCGATCGCAGTTCCCCCCGTCCATAAATTCCTGCGCTGGATATTTCGTCGCTGGTTCAAGAAGCTGGTGGTTGAAGGATTGGAGGCGGGCCAACTTTTTGAGGAGCATTTGTGTTATGAAATTCAACTTTGGCAGTTGTCTAAATCAGATGAAGGTTGACACGAATACAATGGTAATCGGTCATCGGTAATAGGTAATTGGAGGCAGAGCCTCCGGGTATTTACTCCCAGGCTCTGTCTGGGAATAAGATTATAACAAATAATAAATAATAAATAACAAATAACAAATATGTCTCAATGGATTCTCGAATTCGATCGCATTTCCTACTCCTATCCCTGCGGTTCGCGAGTGGCAATTCAGGGTTTAAATCTCAAAGTACCCGCTGGGAAACGCTGCGGGCTAATCGGTCAAAACGGCTGCGGCAAAACTACATTTTTTCTGTTAGCAAATGGCTTGTATCAACCGCAACAGGGAATCATTAGCTGGCACGGTGAACCCTTGCGCTACGATCGCAAATCTTTGACGCAACTGCGCCAACAAATCGGACTCGTCTTTCAAAATCCCGAACATCAATTAGTAGCTTCGACGGTAGAAGAAGATATCTCCTACGGATTGTACAATTTAGGCTTGAGAGAATCCGAAATTGCTCAACAGGTGCAGCAGGCGATCGAGCAATTCGATCTAAGCGAACTCGCCTGCGAACCAATTCACAATCTCAGTTTGGGGCAGAAAAAGCGGGTGTCGATCGCCGATATCATGGTTCTCAAACCCAAATTGCTGCTGCTAGATGAACCTACCGCCTATCTCGATCCGCGTCACACCCGACAATTGATCGGTTTACTCCAACAAATTCACAGCGCCGGAACCACCATCCTTTTAGCAAGTCACGACCTCGATTTCATCTACCGCTGGGCTGATTGGGTGTTTGTAATGGATCGGGGAAAACTGATTTTAGAAGGAACACCGGAAACAGTTTTTGCTCAGCGGGAGGTTTTGGAACAATTGCAGCTTGGCGTACCGCTGGCGATCGAGCTAATCGAGCAAATAAGGGCGATCGTTGAGAAAGATGATAACTCAAAAGTAAAGGCTTTTGAGCTTTGGCAACAACAGATTCTACAAGCACGTCGGCTGCTTTAAAGGGACTTAGACAATTTATATTGTTGTACCGCGTCACCTACGCAGACTCTAAATGAACAACCGGAATCTGTTCCATTCGTTCTGCCGTTTTTGCACCAGTTGCAACCGCATGAACTCCATGCAGAATATTGGCTGAGTAATAACGATTGCCACAATTATCACACACCCCAATCGTCACATCTTCAAGAATCACAAAACCATCTCGATGCTTGAATGCTTCACGCTTGACTGTGCGTGGCTGAACCGTCCCCTCACAATACTCACATTGATATCCATACATAGGATTAGCCCTCAAATTCAGTAACTTCGTAGACCGTAATCACCAGATAAATTCCGCTGCTGGCGAAACGCCCAACCACTCCAACTGGCGTTTGCCTATCCATCGCTACCCCTTCTATTGTATATCGTGTGCCTCTGGGATCGTCTTTTTCTATTCGACTCACTCGACCGCTCAGAACGGCTGCTTCTATGTCCTCAATCGTCAGCAAATCTTCCGCCATTTCTTCCATCGCGTGGGCTGACATATCATATTGGCGAAGTCGAAACCTCTCTCGGATTCGGTCAAGATCACTCCGGGACACAGGCTATCTCAAATCACGTCTAGCCAATCATAGCAAGACTTAGACATGAATCTGTTTTGCTTAAAAACTGAAATTTTGTAAAGATTTGTAAGTCGGTAAATTGTTGAGCTAGGGGAAAGAGCGATCGCGCTTGCAACCTTCATTTCCTATTATTTGGTGAGGAGATGAAGGAGGCGGCTCATTGGTTAACTGCCTGGTTCTTTTGACTACCTGAATCCTTCCATCTTGATATCCAAACTAGGAAAAGAGCGATCGCGCTACGAATAGGTTGGCAATTTGCGGCAGTGTAGTCTCCTTTATTTGATTTAACTAATGAATAACCTGAGAGCGATCGTCCTACTTAAGAATTCAAAATATCTCGATTTCTATGGATCAATCCCCAAAATTCTTCTTTGGTATTTCGATCTTCAAATCTGATAGCACCAGCCCTCACAAGTATTTTTCGTAGCTCGTCATCATCAAAACCACCTAATCTGTGCTTGATTGCTTTAAAGCTACGTCTTTCCCATTTCTCATGCTCCAAAAGTTGTCTGGCCACTTGTTCTGCCATAAATTCAGTTCGCATCTGGGCAAACTCAAACTTTATTCTTCGTTCTTGAAGAAGAAAAGACGCCAAAGTAGTAACAATTGCTGTTCCAAAAGCTGTGAGGATAGATGTTATCACAGTTGTAAGCATAACTTCTAATCCTCAGATAACTTTTTTGGGTCAAAATTTACGTCTCCTATCATCGCTTCTGCGTCGGCGAAAGCTGCCACTAATTTTTCCGGTGAGCTACTACCAGTGTGAAATCTCATTGATTCAGCTCTTAAGTGTCTTTGAGCTTGACGAAACCCATTACCTTTTCGTTTAACATCTGTTGTGTTAATCAAAGCTAATGAAATTGCGCTGATTGCAGAAAGCACTTTTGTTCGATGAGTTCCGAGTTCTTCAACAAAGGTGGCAACAAGTAAAGATGAGACGATTGAAGTAACTCCCAAAAATAGATAAATGGAATGTAATATATAGGCATACTGATGCCATTTTTTGATTTGCGCCTCAATTTCTTCGGGGATTTCTTGCATCTGGAAATTCAACTATTAATTAAATGGGTAAATTGTTGAATTAGGAGAAAGAGCGATCGCACTCTTCACCTTCATTTCCCATTATTTAGTGAGGAGATGAACGAGTGACGAGGTGCGATCGGCATCCTAATAGCTAGCAGTTTGACTTAGTGCGGGCGATCTCACTTGCAGCCTTCATTACTTGCTAAGACTTAAGGAACTGATTTAGCAAGCTGCAAGTATTCCCAAATATATTCACCATAGTATTTATCACTGTCATCTCGATGTCCCTGCTTGAATTTACGTGAAAACTCCACGCTGCCGCGATTGTAAGCAATAGCGACATATACTTTTTCCTCATCTGTTAAAGCGGTTTTTCCCGAGCCATAGGCACGTTTAATGGCTGCTTTGAGTTCGTTAGTACACTTACTTAAACACTCATCGAAGCTATACCATCTCTTCTGAAGAAAATAGTCAGGGTCTTCTTTAAAAAACTGTAAGTCAAGCTGAAAGATACCAAAGCCATGACAAAACTTATCAGAAGAATTATCTGCAACTTTTTTATACTCTTCGACATGAGTTCCTAGAGTTTCTAAAGCTTCGCGGGCAATTCTAAACATTTCCCGACCTTTATCTACACTCAACAAAGCTGCTTTGTTCTTTGGAAATGCAGAGCGTTTAGGGGTATCTAGAGTGTCACCAACGCAGAGTTTCAAAACATCATCGACCGATAATTTCGTGTAAAGTTTTCCCCAAATATAGTAAGTTTCTTGCAATGCGATCGCAGTCAGCAGATCAAGACTGAAAGGAGTACCTGCGATCTCGGCTTCAATCTTACTTCTAAACTGCTCTTTAAACCAGCCGATTGCTTGAATCGTGTTAGGTGCAGGCTCTAAAAATCGACTCGCTACAAATCCTTCTAAAGTCCGTCCATCTTTAACCGTTAAAATTTGCCACCAAGAGCCATCTCCGGCAACACTTATCTTGGAAATCACATGACCTTCAGGTATTGATGTAATTTTATTACTTTGCTCAATCTGAGGGGATGAACGCACATTGAGTTCGGTCGCCTTAACGATATATAGGTCTGTCATTTTCAACTCCTAAAATATTGTTTATAGATTGTTTCTCAAGACACCGTACACACCATTTACTTCTCTCAAAAAACCATTTTTCTCCAATGGATATGAAGTAATTGATACGGATTGATTCACATTCCCGCCAAGAGTTCGCACTTTTGAATCCCTAACTTCGACAACAATATCGCAGTGACTCTTAAAGCCTCCCCTTGGCAAAGAAGCCATTGAAGTGATATGAACCCCATCTCGTGTACGGCAAACTAGATCGCCGAGTTGAGGTTTATGTTCGTTTACTTCAAATCCCCAAAAAGGTGCTGTCGTGACATTTGCCTTGCGTTTATCTACCGCATCATAAACATACGTTGAGTGGGCAGGCGCAAATTTAAAATCACGATAACCAGCAGCACGAGTGACAAAGGAAATAAATGCTGCTGACCAAGGTTGATCTCGGTCTCGACCGTCGAGATTTAAGTCAATTTTTGACCAATATTCCCCAACATATTTATAGTGAGGATCTTCATACTCTAATTTATTTCCTCGGTCAAATCGAAGCCATTCCTTAACAGCCGCACTGATTAATGCTTCTTTAGCTGCACTGACAGGTTGCCGTAAGAAAGCAGCACTCGCGAAACCTTGAAGTGTTGAACCATCGACAACAGTTGTAACTTCCCAAAACCGATCGGTCGGATTCCCTTGGATAACTTCTACCTCTTGAGCTAGCACTAAAGCAGTGATAATATTTCCTTGTTCGATCTCTGGCGATCGACGTAAATTTAGACTATCCGTTTTAACTTTCATGACTACCATGCTATTTCCTCCTCAGTCTGATTTTGATTGCAATAAAGTTGAGGCTCTTCTAAACTATACTCTCGCAACAATGGTCAAAACGCTTCTGTAACGATTCGACGGATAATTTCTGTCACAGCCAATGCAATGCTGGAGTCTACTCGAATTGCTTCGGCATTGGTACTCGTCTTAGCAGCACGCAATGTTAAAGCAAAAGACCTGAGTTTTGGATCGCTAGATGGATCGTGTCGATCGATGAATTGGACAAACGCAGTGTAGATCAAAGCGCTATCGCCGAAACCCAGTTTAGAGATGACTATAGGTGAGTCAATAACATTTTCTAGTCCAAGGATTGAAATTGCTGTATCTACGTATCGGGCAGTATCCGTTCCCATAGCAATGATGGCTAGATTCAACCCCTGTTGACTAATGTTCGGCAGTTGCTGAGAAGAAGATAAAAACAAATGCCAACCAACCAAAGAAATAAATCGCGTTAAATCATACACCGAGATAGAGTTGCCGCCAATTGCCGCTTGTTTAGATAATAAAAGAGTCGTACCTGTGGATTGATCGCGCAATTCTGGAACTCGAATCGTTGGCTCTATACCGTACTTGCCTCCAAATTTAATCGGCTTAGAATTGCCTGTTTGTTCCTTGATCCAGGCTTCACGATTATCCTCAAATGAGTTTAATGTGGCTGATAAGGCATTGGAATGAGGAACACTTATGCGATAAGAACAGATATCAATGAGAGCGCTGGGCAATTCAAACTTATTCGCATTACTCCCTTGATTTTTTAAAAGCACGTTATTTGGATTCGCTGGAATGCTATTTCCAAGTTGACAAAGTACGTTCAAAATCGGAATTATCTTTGTGGCACTCAAGCATTCAACTGGAGCGATAGCCTTTCTCCCTAGCCAACTTGAGGTTAAGTTTCCACTTTCAAAGTTACCTAAACAAATACAAGCCTCTGTAATATCGGGGTCTAGGAATGACAGTTTAGTTGTATCAATGACTGGAACTTGGCCTCTGTTTGGGTAAGAACTAAAACTTAAAGATGGAGGCGAACTTGTCTTGAAGCTTGCTGCTTTAGTCTCCTCAAAAAGTTGAGGATATCGATAACCGTAATGTTTGAAGGGAGATTGAGCAGCACCCATATCCAGAAAACCAAGTTTTGCATCATTAGCACCGACAAGTCTCTGAAATTCGGAAATGAGAAAATTTATTGCTGTTGATGCCGCTGTTAAAACCGAAGGAATTTGTTTAGTATCTCGTATTTTCTGAGCAATGGCAGAGTCCAAATGAAAAGGCACAGAAATTGTTATTCTTAATTCACTACAGAACTTTTTAAGAGCTTCTTGGCTGCCCGATCCAAAATCTCCATCAATTAGTTTGCCACCTGGATATAGACCTAAAGCGCGCAATCGTTTCTGAATTTCGATGCTCAAAACTTTGTTCTGTTTAAGATTATCCATACTTAGGCTAGCAGTTCCATTTGCAATTTTTTCCAATTCTACTTTTCCATTGATATCTAAAATTGAGTCATCGATTTCACCTAGTGTCATCGGACCCACAACACCATCAATGAGCAGCCAAGGGCGTTGAGTTTGAAAACTTTTGACCGCAGATTCTGTTGCTGTATCAAAACTACCTGATGGTGCTGAACTGAAAAAGCCTAACTTTCCAAGTTTTTCTTGCAGGCTGCGAACTTCAGAACCAGACGAGCCGACAGAAAGAAGAGCCATATGCTTAATTTCCAAAAATATTAACTAAGAAAAGATTTACGGTTTGCTTTCCAGACGTTGAACAGGGTTAATTAAATAGATTCGAGCTGGGTCTTGCAAATTTCTATTGCCGGGGAGGCGGAATAATATCAATATGTGCATGATTATCATGACCGGGTGCATTTACACAAAGACCCTCTGCAATCAGTGTGAAATCGTTGAATAAAATCTGTTTTATTGCATACTTGCTCTGATTTCGGATTGCTTTGAGCATTGCTCGCATTGCATTTCGATCGAATTGAGAATCACTAAATACAATTCCCCCCGACTTACCATCTTTACGAGGTAAGCGGATATCGCAAGACAGCCCAGTTTGATGAGTTATATGAGCAGATGTGATACCTCCTCTTGATTTGCTGAGGTCATTCGTTTGAATCAATGCAGCGCTGGGATGGCTCGAAAGATAAGTATTTAGGTAAAGTTGGGCAGCAGTTTGAATCATTTCAATCATCCAGCTTGTGCCAAAATCGTGATTATCTCCTTGCCGATTGTCATGATTGATAAAGCCTTCAGCAGGAGAACCTTTTGGCATTTCTAACCATTGAGGTGCATTTGCTGCTTGTAGAAATTTAAGCGTAGGACCATCTAAATCAATCCTGCCATCTCCAACAATAATGGTCTGGCCCTTGATAATTGATTGAAAAAGTTTAATGATGTCAATTGTTTCAGGGTTTACGAGCGAGTCTCGCGTTACTGGAAAACCTAAATCAGCTAATCCATTTTTTACAGCAAGAACATCGTGAGGTTGGTTTTTCCCGTCTTTTCCTACACTACCATTTAGATTCAAACTTACTGAAAGTGATGGCATATATTTTCACTCCTACCTTGAATAAAGTTGTAGTACAATACTCTTTCCGATCGGCCGCTCCCGCACATTTGCGGTTTAACTCCGAACAGTCTGAACTGCTTTTGCTCTGCCTTAACTCAAAGAATAACCCCCCCCCGATCGCCCTGCCGGTGAGAAAAAGTGACTAGCTTTTGTAAACTTACGTAAATTCCTCAATCGATTTGAGATTTGAGATTTGAGATTGTGCAATTAACCTCATCCCCAATCCGGGTTAAATATCCCCCTTATTGCTCAGTCTCGGAAGGGGGAACAAAAGCTTGTTTAGTATCGGTTTTAACCGCCAAGTATAAAAGGGATTACCTTGCGGTTAATTCAGTCAATTTGTTTTCTTTCCTGAACAGCAACTCGCACTCATGAAACATCAGTAAATTTACTGAATAGGTCAAATTGGCAAGCTATGACAGCACAAGAGGCGATCGCCCTAATCGACCATCTGTTACACGCGAACAACCAGCAAAAACTCACGGACTTTCAATCCTTCGTCTTTCTGGGAACTTGGGAAGGACATTCTTATCAAGAAATAGCCGATCGCTTAGCCGATCGCTTACTTTATTACGAACACGATTATATTAAACACGTCGGTTCGCTTTTGTGGCGAACTCTCTCTCAAATTCTTGGTGAAAAAGTCTCAAAGCACAATCTTCAAGCAGTCTTGCGCCGCTACCAGCATGGCCGCGCATCAGATAACTGCATCCAAGATTGGGGAGAAGCGATCGATGTTTCCCAATTTTACAACCGGCAACAGGAACTCGAAACATTAGAAACTTGGATTAGCGGCAATTCTACTCGTCTGATCGGTATTTTTGGACTTGGCGGTATCGGCAAAACTTCTCTGTCTGTCAAACTCGCTCAGCAAATTCAATCTCTGTTTGAATTCGCGATTTGGCGGAGTTTGCAGCAAGCACCGCGATTAGATGTTATCCTCAGCAATATTTTACCGATTTTAACTAATTCATCAGCCACAAACAATAACTCTATTGATGCTCTCATGGAACTGTTGCGACAAAAACGCTGTTTGTTAATTTTTGACAATCTGGAGTCGATTTTGCAAGGGGGAAATCGCAGCGGACAATATCAACAAGGCTATGAAGATTACCGACAGTTATTGGCGCGCATTGCTGACGAACCGCACCAAAGTTGTCTGATTTTAACCGGACGAGAACAACCGGGCGGGTTTGCTGTGCGATCGGGCGAAATTTTACCCGTGCGATCGCTCAAACTCTTCGGAGTTTCACCGCCAGTATGCCAGCAAATCCTCGCGGCCAAAGGATTAAAGGCAACGCTATTGCAGTGTCAAGTTCTTGTCAACTATTTTGGCGGAAATCCCCTCGCCCTCAAACTTGCTGCAACGACGATTAAAACACTTTTTGGCGGTGATATTCACGCATTTTTAGTGCAAGGAAATACTGTTTTTAGCGATTTGTGGGATTTGCTCGATCGCCAGTTCGATCGCTTGTCTCCACTACAACAACAAATTATGTACTGGATCGCCATTAATCAAGAAGGAGCGACCCCTGCGAAGTTAAAAGCGGAAATTTTGTCCAAAGTTTCTGGAAGGCAACTGATGGAAGCATTGGAGGCGCTGGCTGAACGATCGCTCATCGAACATCGGCGATCGCCAGACAATACCGCATCGACAAGTTTAACGCTACAGCCTGCGATCGTCGAGTATGTCAGAGAACGCTTGCTCCAAACTGCTGAGCAAGAAATGATCGCAAACAAACTTAACTTATTGAAAACTCATGTTTTAATTGAATCCCAAACCCAAGACTAGATCGGCAACTCATAAATTCAACTGATTTTGTATCCTTTAATTGAACGTCTATTAACCCATTTTGAAACTGCAATTCAACTCAATCAAACAGCACCTCGGGAATATTTTAGCTTGGTTGCGCGATCGAACAGCAAATTAGACAGATTATGCTGCGGTTAATCTGCTGAATTTATCGAAAATTTTGGGTTGAAAACCCCGTCGTTCCACGACGGTTTGACAAATTTCACCAATTGAATTACCATAGTAATGTTGGTTTGCCAAGCCATATGTTAAAAGCCTACAAGTACAGAATCTATCCGACTGGCAAGCAAGCAATATTGCTGGCTAAGTCGTTTGGGTGCGTGCGCTGGTTTTACAACTATGCACTGAACCTCACCAGCGAAACTTACCATTCGACAGGTAAGGGATTGAGTCGTAATGACATCATTAATTTGTTACCTTTCCTAAAAAAAGAATATGAATGGTTAACAGAGCCACCGTCCCAATGTTTGCAGCAAGCAGCATTAGATATATCCAGTGCTTTCTTAAACTTCTTTGAAAAACGGGCCCGGTACCCTTCTTTCAAGAAGAAAGGTCAAAAGCAATCGCTCCGTTTTCCTCAAGGGATTAAAC
This sequence comes from Microcoleus sp. BROC3, assembly GCF_036702515.1. Lineage (NCBI taxonomy): Bacteria > Bacillati > Cyanobacteriota > Cyanophyceae > Oscillatoriales > Microcoleaceae > Microcoleus > Microcoleus sp. BROC3. Next base: position 781 of record NZ_JAUBTQ010000033.1, on the reverse strand, counting down.
TAGATGGGGATTACTTAATTCTTCCCAAGTTAGGAAAGGTTTACTGCAAGGTATCTCGAATGCCTGTCGGGAAACTCAAATCCGTCACGGTATCATGTACCCCCACAGGCGAATACTATGCCGCTTGCCTCTATGATGACGGTAAAGATAAACCTGTTGGCTCGTCACAAGGCAAAGCGATTGGTGTAGATCTGGGCATCACTCACTACGCTATTACCTCAGATGGAACCAAGCATGGGAATCCAAAATATTACCGTAAATATGAGTTGAGGTTAGCCAAAAGACAGAAATCGCTCAGTCGCAAACAAAAAGGGTCTAACAACCGTCACAAGGCACGAATTAAAGTTGCCAAGGTTCACGCCAAGATCGCGAGATGTCGGGAAGATTTTCTCCACAAACTAAGTCGTAAATTAGTTGACGAAAACCAAGTCATAGTTGTGGAAAATTTGGCAGTGAAAAACATGGTGAGAAATCCCAAGTTAGCCAAATCAATTAGTGATGCAGGCTGGGGGCAATTTTGCACCATGTTAAAGTACAAATCCGAATGGTCGGGGAAAACATATATTGAAGTAGATAGGTTCTTTCCCAGTTCCAAGATTTGTAACCACTGTTTGCATCAAGTGGAAAGTTTGAGTTTAGATATTCGTAGCTGGAAATGTGCTAAATGTCACACTGTACGGGACAGAGACATTAACGCTGCCATGAAGTGCGATTCGTTCAGTCGAAACCGCGAAATCGGGGGATGACTGGCTTCTACAGGGTAATCCATGAGGATTGAGTT